>JAIRTV010000342.1 GCA_031254675.1 Planctomycetaceae bacterium
GCGTTCTCGTCCGTCAAGTAGTTCCAGAAAGTCAGACCTCATGGTATAAACGTGATATTATTTATTGCCATTAATCTCGTTTAACGTATGAAGCAATCCATAAATAATAGTACAAAAAACAAAAGTAATCGTCTCAAATGTCGAATGATTATTCAATTCCATTTGATTGCTTTCATTTTTTCGAGTCCTGTTTTAGCAACATGGAGCGGATTATTGGTTTCCCAATAGGTCGGATTGAAAACTTCGAATGAAAGAAAACCGTTGAAACCAATTTCGTACAATATCCGAAGAATTTCCGCAAGCGGTGCGTTGCCGTCACCCGGATAAACACGATGTTTATCTTCAAGTTGTTCACGCGAAAAATTGTTCGGATAATCATTGAAATGAAATACAGAAAGTACGTTCGTATTGAGTAACGCAAGAGATTGGAATGGAGTTCCGCCTCGATAAAGATGATAAATATCGAGCAAAAATTCTGATTTCGTATGACCGGAATAGGAAGCAATCGCAAAAACATCTGCCAATGTTGTCATCGTTTTAGAGTGTCCCCAAACTTCGAGTTGCGGAATAATTTCTTTTTGCAACCCAATTTCTAAAATTGTACGATAACGTTCTCCAAGAATATCGAATTGATCAAGACGTTGTTCTTTTGCGCCCCACGCCGTGGCGGTAATATGTGTTGCGCCGATTTCGCGGAAGAGATCCATTTCGCGTTTCATCTGTTCAATTCCGTGTTTTCGTACGATTTCATCGTCCACAATCCAAGGGAAAAAAGCACAACCGCCCGGCACACAAAGACCGTGATCTTCAATACGTTTGCGAAGATCACGCAAACATCCTCCTTGTTCAAGATATTGTTCGATTTTTGTAATCCAGGGTTCAATACCGTCGTAACCTGCTTGCGCGGCAATATCGATTTCTTCTTCAATACTAAGATTGAAACCGCGAAGTGTTCCTGAATTAATTGAGTAACGAAAATATGTTGTTTGTTCTGTCATAATAATTTTCTGAATGAAAGTTTACGATGTTTGGCTTGCCAGAGCAATACCGAGAATACTTAACGATAAACCTATCCAAATAAAAACATTCGTCATCTCGCCAAGAAAAATAATTCCTAATATCGTTCCTAAAATAATTTGGAGAATGGAAAAAGTAGCGACTTTCGTTGCTGTTGCGTAACGAAAAGAAAGATTTTTCAGATAAAAACAGACAACATTCAATATTCCAGCCAACCCGACAAAAAGCCATGCCGAAGCGGGAACATTAATAAAACCATAAAATCCTCGATCTTTCAACAGAAAAATAGCACCGCAAATTGCCCCGAATCCACAAACAATTGAAACAACAAAGAAAATCGAAACCGGTTCGGATGTCGTTACGTTTTTTTGTTCTGTTGTTGCCTTGCGGAGAATGAATCGTAAAAGAACAGAATAAATTGCGTAACCAATTCCGGTGATTAAGGCAAAAATAAATCCCATGAGAAACGTTGAATCGAAATGAACATGAACCTTGTTTTCCGAAACAGTCAACTGACTAAACGCAAGTACAAAAATCGAACTAATTAAAATAAACATTGTTATCGTTTTTAATAACGTTAATCGTTCGCGAATAAACACCATACTAATTATTGCTGTTCCTAAAATTGTAAATGTTCGAATTACCGGATTACCGAGTACAATACCAATCAATCCGAACGCAGTAATATGTGATCGAACACCAATAAATTCACAAAAGAATGCAGCACACAAAAGTAGAACAATAATCTTCCACGAAGGTAATGAACATTGACCACGCATCCATAAAAAGAGAAAAATCGGAATGGAAAAGGAAATAGTAATCACTTCCTTAAAACACATTGTCCAGTCTCCATGAATTTGGTCGCCATACGTAGTCAAAACCCGAACAAAAAAATAAGAAAGACAAAAAAGTGAATCCGCAAGGATACAAAATATTGTTCCAAGAAATTTATCGGACAAAAACATTTTCTTTGTTTTCTGTTGCCAAAAATCATAAAAATTTGTCATAAAAACACCTCAATTAATTAGAAATACAAATATTTTAAAATTCACTAACAATACCATAATCAGCATATTCAAAAATTCGTGCATTTTTATCTTTGTTGACAGCGATAATTGTTTCGGAATTTTCAACGGCACAAAGATGTTGAATTGCACCGGAGATTCCTAATGCCAGATAAATTTTGGGCGAAATATTTTTACCGGTTAATCCTGCCTGCATTTTGTAAGGCACAATCCCCGTATCAACCAAACCGCGTGAAGCAACAATTTCTGCACTATAATCAGAAGCAAATTTTTTAACACGTTCAAAATCATCGGCAACTCCTTTACCGCAACCAATAATCATATTTGTACTTATTTTTGGCGTGCGAACTGTTGCCATTTGAGGGCGTGTTCGACAAATGATCTTTGCAATTTTGTTACCGGCATAAGCGGGACGATACATAATCAAGGCGTTTCCGTCTGTTGCGAGATCAATACAATCAGCACAGAGTCCGGTTTCCAATATTGTTGCAACTTGAGAAGCCGTTTTCCGTCCCCACGTATCGGCATTCCATAAAATAACGTCCGGTTTTTTCCGTTGTGATTCTGTTGCAATTTCTTCCGCTGATCTTTTTTCTAATGACAACACTTCAGTGGACAACTTAAACGCTTGTTCACGAACTTCTGTCCCTATTGTCCAAATTCGACAATCTTGGTTTTGATTTTCTGATGTATCTTGTTGTTGCAAATATTGTTCTTTCTGTTGCGTTTTTTTGTTATCCGATCTATTTTTTGTGCGTAAAATATTGAGAAGTGGTTCCAATTCATGCCGTTGAATGAAACAACATGTTCTTTTGCCGCGTTTCGATTCAAATGTTTCGAGAACTCTTGTCGGTGAACCATTGAAACCGCAACGGGAAAGATTGACTCCGATGAAATGACTATCCCAAACTTCTACTGATCTTGTTTTAGAATACAGTGACGGAAATCGTAATGTGTAACTTCGTTCCATTGTTAAAAGAGCCGGTAATTGAATCTGTTCAGTGCCTTGCCGTGTTTCGCATTGATGCAACGAAAAATTTAATACATTGGCAATAAACGAATAATTGAGCCTTATTGCAAGACCGATTCCCACTTGAGCGGTTTCGCCATCAATACTTTGTCGCCCACAGAGAACAAGGTCTGGTTGTAATTTCCGAATAGCACAAGAAAGAATATAACTCGTTGCTAATGTATCAGAACCGGCAAAATTTGGATCAGAAATTAAAATCGTTTTAAAATTCCCAAGTCGTGTCAACGCCGAAAGTGATTCTAGTGATGAGAGCGGTCCCATACTGAGAACAGTAATCCGAACATCATCCCGTTGCAAAACAGCTTCCAATGCCGAAGCATCAAAAGGATTGATATCGCCTTGAATAATTTTGACACAAACAACAATATTCATAAAATTTCGTTATGATAAATAGGAGCAAGCGATTGATGGATCAATTTATATTTTTCATACAAAATTTTATATTGTTCCGTATGATTTGTGATCGGTTCGGTTCTGGAACGTTCGCGTGTACATAAATGAACGGATTCAGAAAAATCTTTAAAAAACCCGATGGCAATTCCAGCAAGCATCGCGCTGCCAAACGAAGAATCGCTGTTCTCTTTTTGAATCAAAGTCATTCCAAGTGTATCAGCAAGAATTCTTCGCCACAAAGAACTTTTAGCACCGCCGCCAATAATTGTTGCAACAGAATCATGATCAATCTGAAGTGTTTCCATTACTGATTTGCAATCCAAAAGAGAAAGCGCAACACCTTCCAAAACAGCACGAGTAAAATGTGCTTTAACATGACCGGCGCGAATACCGACAAAACTTCCGCATAACAACGGGTCGGCATGAGGTGTTAATTCGCCATTCAAATAAGGATGAAACATCAATCCTTGTGATCCAATTTCGATCATTTTCGCTTCGTTATCGAGTTGACTATAATCGTTGCCAAAAACATCGCGATACCAACGATAAGATGCCGCACATGATTTTGTTGCCGTGCCGGAATACCAAAGTCCATCAACAACATGCGAGTAATTGATTAAATTCGTATCAGGATATGATTTTTTTGTAACGACACAAATACGTCCTGCTGTTGCCAGTTTTACTGTCATTTGTCCTGGTGTTATGGCGCCGGCGGCAAAAACTTCCATAGCGGTATCAGTTGTTCCGCAAAGGACAGGAGTTCCTTCGTGAAGTCCTGTTTTTTCAGCGGCTCGACGTGTTACGCCACCTGCAATACTGATAGGATGGACAAGAGTCGGCAATTGATCTGTTCCGAATCCTAAAATGTTACACAATTCTTCAGACCATTGTAACGTATTGTAATCGAATAACATACTTCCTTCCGCTTCGATAAAATCCGTTACGTAATCGTCTGTTAGTTGATGTCGTATAAAATCTTTTGCAAATAAAATCCTTCGGGTTTTTGTCCAAATATCCGGTTCATGTTTCCGAATCCACAAAAGTTGTGGAAGCGTCCAAATAGTATCTGCTCTGTGAAGAACCTGATTGTCAATAAGTGTACCATAATATTCCGTAAGCCATTGTGATTCCGTAACACTTCGCGTATCTGTCCAATAAATCGCCGGACGTAAAATATTAAAATTCTCATCGGTTAAAACTGCCGTGTGGGTTGCAGCGTCCAACGCAATAGCGACAATCTCTTTTGAAACAATATTATTTTTTTCGATGAGTAAAGAAATAGTTTTCAGAACGGATTGGTACCAATCAAGCGGATTTTGTTCCACAAAACCGGATTGAGGATAAGAGGTTGGATATTCCTCCGTATGTGTTGCGGTAATTTCTCCGCAATCCGAAAGAAGTGTCGCTTTACAAGCACCACCACCAAAATCAATTCCTAAAACGTACATTTATTTGCAAATAGTAAAATTTTCGCCCGATAAACCGGGATAAACTCCTTTGGCTTTAAGAACTTCATTGTCAACATGACAAATCAACCATTTATTTTTTCGAAATAAAAAACGTGACGATGATCTATTTTCCAGCAAACAATTCGTCTGATACGGAAGAATAACGATACAACGGAATCCATTGATATTTTCCGTACAAGGACAAAAATGAAGCGTCATGGAATAAATTTCAACCGCTTCGCCTTTTCGAATCAAAAATGCTTTAAGATCAGAAGTATTGAACGTGTTGTTTTTCATTTCGTCAATACGACCGAGCATTAAAATAAAATCCGTAACAGCAATATTGATTTCCGATGAAGCATGCCATTCCAGCGCGTTAACACGATCATTGTGCCCCCAACAACAGCCGATTTGAATCGGAAGTTCTCCAAAAAATTCGTCACGGAAAAATTTGATCCTATCCTGTTTTTCGAGAATACTGATTGATGGCTCGTAACATGTTCCGATTTCCGGCATTACAAGCGTTTCTGTTGTTGCGATGGTCTCTTCAATATCCGCAACAGGAATCGTGATCGGTCTTCCGTAACGAATAAATTCTTGATCAGTAATTCGGTAAATGTTCATTGATTCAGCCATTGATGTTGTTCCTCTGTGGTCATGTAGAATCCGCGATTCTGCCCAGCCATAACCCAGAGATAATAGTTATTGTAACCAGGCGCACAACAAAAGGGATGATAGCCTTTCGGAATCATCACGAGATCGCCAGACTTAACCGTATAAGTTTTATCAAGATCGCCTTCCTTTGTATAAACCTTTTGAATTCCGAATCCTTGCGGTTGATCAAATTCGTAATAATAAATCTCTTCCAAAAAACCTTCGGTTGGCATATTATCGTCATCATGTTTGTGGGGCGGATAACTTGCCCAGTTGCCGGATGTTACAAATGCTTCACCGAGATAGAGACGATTGGCTGCAACTCGTTCGTCAAGAATGAAATGAGCCTGACGTTTCCAACCGGTTTTACCGAGATTTTTAACAATAACTTCTTCAGGTCGAATTAATTTTGATTCGAAATCTTTTGTCGCCGGAGACTTACAAACTGCAATCGAAACATGATCTAGAGATGTTATCGTGAATTTTTTGTTTCGAGAAACATAAACAGCAGTTGCCGCTCCATCGAAAACATGTTGACGTTGACCAATGTCAACAAACGCGAAATCTTCTCCTTTTATCGTACAGTGTCCGCCAAGAATCACGAGACCGTATTCTTTATTCGTTTCACAATATGTTTTTGTTTCATTGTTTTTAAGAGAGAGCATATCAATTTCAAGCATTGTCATCGGACTATTGCTCGCTGTAATAATTTCACTCTTGCCATGGGCTTTATTCCACGATCTTTTATAGTTCATAAATTCCTCGTTCTTTTAAGAATTGAATGGTTTGTTGATAGGTTGGAGTTCCCTGACGGGAACCAATTCGTGTACATTTTAACGCAGAAACACTGCTGGAAAAAAGACAACATTTTTCATACGAAAATCCTTGCGCTACAAAAAAAGCGAACGCTCCGTGAAAAACATCTCCGGCTCCATTGGAATCAACAGTATCAACAGGGAAAGCCGGATAAGAAACAATATTATTTTCCCAACACATAATTCCTCCGTTTTTTCCTTTTGTAACGACAACAATATCGGGACGAAATGTTTTATAAAGTTTTTTTGCGGCAAGTTCAGCAGAATTTTCCGATGTAAAACGTTTCGCAAATTCTTCGGACGGTATCAAAATATTGGTAAGAGCGAGTAATGGTTCAATATTGGCATATATTCCGCCGGCATCGTACAGGACTTTTTTTCCTGCGGCGTGGGCAATCGTTGCGCCATGAATTGCGGCTTCGATTTCATTTCCATCAACTATTAAAATATCGGCGTTTTTAATCGCATCAATTTGTTTCGAATTTAATTGAAGCGGCGGCAAATTTCCATGATCAAGAAGACAAGTTCGGCTTCCGGTTTTTTTGTTCAAAAGAACGAAAGCGGAAAACGAACGATAATTTTTTTTGATAAGGATAAAATCTGTTACGACACCGTATTTTTTAAAATCATCATAAAGGAAACCGCCGGCAAAATCATCGGTAAGTGTTCCTACATAAGCGGTTTGTGCTCCGAGTCTGGCTGCTGTTACAAGACTCGTTGCGCAAGGACCGCCTCCACCGGACAACTTCGTATTTATGTACGATTTTGTGTCTTCTGCCGGAAAATCCGTTAGTTCGATCAATGTATCATAAACACAGGCTCCAATTCCTACAATTTCTGCTTTCATGCTTTTCCTTCCGCATTCAAAAGTCTAATTTTTGATACAGCGAAATTTTTAACTGCTTTGATTGCTTCCTGCATGAACACATCAATAGCAACAAGTTCTCGCGATGTTTCGAATATTTTATCTAAAAATGAATAACAAATATCAGTACCAAAATTAATTTTGCGAATTCCGGCAGCAATAGCCGCTTTAATCTGATCATCGGGAATACCGCTACCACCATGAAGTACAAGCGGAACAGAAATATTGTTGCGAATTTCTGCAATTCGTTCAAGATTGATTTTCGGGATATTTTTGTAATGTCCGTGCGCCGTGCCAACCTGAACGGCAAGAGCAGAAATATTTGTTTCAGTAACAAATTGGATTGATTCCTGAACATCGGTATAGTTGATACTTGTTTCATCTTTTGTTGAACCAATTTTTCCCAATTCACCTTCAACCGAAACTCCAATGTTACGGCATAATTTCACAATATTTTTTGTGGCGTTTATATTTTCCTGAAATGAAAGCAAAGAATAATCGGACATAATTCCTGTACAGCCGCACCGTAATGCACGAACAATTTCTGTTTCACCGGTTCCGTGATCCAAATGAAAGCAGATAGGAATTGTCGATCTTTGCGCTGCTGCCACAACAGACGGCGCAAGATAATAGGCAACACCGGAAACAAAAAGTCTTGCATATATTTGTACGATAACAGGTGACTGTGTTGCTTCAGCGGCTTCAATAATTCCCATAACCGTTTCCATATTGTAAACATTGAACGCCGGTAAAGCGAAATGTTTTTTTTCTGCAATGTCCAAAATATCTTTCAGATTTATAAGCATTTTAGTACAAGTTCTTCAATAGAAAGGAGTTGAGTGACGGACGATTTTTGTTCTATTTTGTTCTCATTGAGACAAATATATTCAGCTGTACTACATGTTACGACAACATCGGCTCCGCTGTTGATAACGGAATTCCAACGTTCTTGGGCAACTAAATTGATTTCATTCGGTAGGTACTCGCGCATCAAAAGACTTCCGGCAAACACGGTTTCTTTTCCGTGCAATAACATTTCACGGATTGAACCGCACGCCCTAAGAATTTTTCGTGCGGGTTCTGTTTCTTCGAGATCACGTGCAAGCGCAAAATGATCTTGAAACGTTAATGACAAGTCCGTTCGTTTCGGTTTCAATGTTCCATTTTCAATTTGTTGGGCAAGATGCGATGTCCAGGTTTTAATTTGTGATTTAACGTCGATTCCCCATTCTTTATATTCGCGCAAAAATATTTTTGCGTCACAAGGATCATAAACAATAATCGTTTCAAAATCAAGTTTTTTTGCTGTTTCATTAAACAGATTTTTGGTTTCCGCTGTTGAACCAACAAGAAAATGAATCGCGTAACCGCTATCCGGTTCATCGGAAAGAACGGTAAAATCGTTACCGATTTTTTTAAGCAACCGAATTGCGTTTAAGGCTCCTTGCGGATTTTTGTATGTGGTATCTTTTCCAAGAAACAATAACGTGTCCGATTTTGGCGGTAATGATTTGATTTCATTCAATAATTCCGTATCGATTTTTGTTATTCCATAAATGTTGCCGGTTTTTTCAAAATTTCCGATCATTTTTTTGATACTGTCCGAAACAATTCCGGCAAAAATTCCTTCGCGTCGGGCTTCCAATATAACTGCAACAGGATTCCATCCTGTTACACATTCTTTTGTACAGGCGCCGCAAAGTGAACATTCATAAATATTGTTTATAATATTTTCCGGCTTTTCATTATTTCGTAACACGAAAGACATTCCCAATGCTCTCGCTCTGGGTGTATTTCGTTCCTGACCTGTTGCATTACCGATGGGGCAAATATGCCTGCACATCCAGCAAAATCGACAAGAATTAATCGTTTCTTTATTTTTTTGTGACAAATTCATTTGTAATATTCTCAAAGACCAAGTTTGAATGGATTGAGTATTTGATTGGGATCTAATTGTCGTTTCAATGCTTCGAAAACCTGCATGGCGGAACCGTATTGTTCTTTCATCAAACGACCAAGTTTGATCCCGACGCCATGATGATCATTGAGTACGCCACCGTTTGCCAATGCCGCACGAACACCGCAATTCCAAATTTGATTGTGAAGACGCAACGCTTCCATTGGGTCAGCAGGCGGTTCATCAACAATAAAACGATCATAAATCATTGCTCCCCATTCATACCAATGCGAAAAGTGTGCAATAAATCGAGCCATTGGAAAATTCGTTTCAATTGATTCTTTCATTGCCCAATAAATTGTTTCAATTTTATCGAAAGGAGCAATCGTATCCATTGTGCCGAACATTTGCGGTAAATCCAATGCATGACCAGGATAAAAAAAAGTAATCTTTTCTTTCCACCATTTTTCTCCATATTCGTTACCCAAATCTTCCGCTCCATATTTTTTGAACACGTCGAGCAGTATTTTCTCTTCAATAGCAACGATTTCAGCGATTCCCTCCAAAGCGATATTCATAAACGCTCCTTTTTTTGAAACACCGACAATCTTTTTGATAATAGAAATTGTTTCCGCTTCATCGTAAAGCCGCATGACTGAAGGTTTGATTTTTTGAAGCAGTTCTTTTCCGGCTTTCAAAGCATCTGATATGTTTTTGAACAAAAATCCGCGAAAACGTCGTTCTTCGGGTTGAACGTAAATTCTCATCTGTGCTTTTGTCATCACGCAAAGCGTTCCTTCAGAACCGATGAATATCTGATTAAGATCAGGACCTGCTGCATGTTTCGGAACCGGAGATGTTTCAATAATATCGCCGTTGGGCAAAACAAGTTCTATTTGCAGAACCATATCATCAATTTTACCATACTTCGTCGAAACAACTCCAATACCACGATGAGCCAGAAAACCACCAACAGTAGAACATGTCAACGAACTCGGATAATGCATTGTTGTGTAACTATAATCATTCGCAATATCTTCAAGATGCTTATAAATAATTCCTGTACCACATTCAATATACATTGAATCGGTATTGACTTGATGAATTTTGTTCATTCTTTTTGTATCCAAAAGGATACCACCACAAACCGGAATGGCTCCGCCTTGCGTTCCTCCACCAGCGCCCCATGTTGTTACGGGAATTTTGTAATAGTTGGCAATTTTCAGGACAGCGGAAGTCTCATGAGCATTTTGTGGTGAAACAATTATATCCGCTTCCGGCATGCGACGCCCACGATCCGCCCACATCCGCGAAAGCCAAAAATAATCGACACTATGAACCAATTTATCAATAGGATTTGCCGAACAATTTTCCTGACCAACAGCGTCTTCTAATTCGGATTGGATCATTGCAAACAAAAAATCGTTCATTATTTTTCCTCCAAAGCATTGAATATCAAACCGGGAATGAACTTCGTCAATTCTTTTAATTCCGAGACAAAATTGCCGCTGATTTCACTTAAATGATGAATGTAGGGACCTTCGATTAATTTTTGTTCTATTTGTTCAAGATGATTGAATTTCGCCCAGAGATAAGTTCCAACAGTATCGGGACCTTCGACTGTTTCGAATATTCCACCGAGAAGATAATAGTTTCCGTTTTCTGCCTGAAAACGTGCAATTGTGTATTGTCCATTCTTGACGCGAAAATTGGGTTTGAAAATTTTTAGACTAGGTTTCGCATCTTGGTTTCGTAACGATGTTGCAAAAACACCGCAATGCCACAATAATTCGGCATCATCGCGTTCAGGATGACGAACGGTAAATTCGCCGAAAAAAGGCGGTTTCCGTCCGCGAGCCGCACACGCGAGAATTGAAGAGGTAATCGCACCATAAATATCAGTTTCGCAAATTATAATGAGTCCCATGTCCGCCAACAAACTCATCGCAAGACACGGCAACGCCCCAAAAGCTTGATTCATTGCAGTCCAACATTCCGTAGCGATAACATCTCCCCTATTCTCTCGCAGAACATCTTGATAAAATTCGATGAATGTTGCCATTCGCATCAACATTTCGTCATCAATTCCATTGACATCGTAAATATCTTTAATCCGTGTTACATGATCTTTAATAATTGCAGAACGTTCTCGCAACGTTTTTTGGAGCAACGCGGTTGCGTCCGCCATATTAACCGGAACAATATCAATTCCAAAACGTTCCGTTAATTCCAACTCGTTCACCATAACACATTTGAACGGTTTAGGACGTGTCCCGATTTGAATAATTCGTAAACGGAAAAAATTTTTAACTATTGTCGCAACAGAAAGAAAACGTTTCACACCTTGACGAAAAAGTTCCGTCTCAATATCGCAATTTGAAATATACGAAAAGTTGATATTATATCGTTTCAGTTGTTTACTGACAGAAAAAAGACCGCATTGAGTATCCGTGTAACGAGTTCCGTCTTGTTCGATAATTCGGTCACGCTGTCCCCAAAGCAATGTCGGCAATTTCAATATCTGAGCAACTTTTCCCGCCGCTTCTTCATTTCCAAAATTACAATTGATAATAAAAAGCGCGTCGATTTTTTGGTTTACAAAATAATCGGCAACACGTTCACAATCTTTTGTTTCAATAAGCAGACCTTCTTCATTGAGCCACTCAAGATCAACAAATTCCGTTTGTTCATCCGTGAAATGTTTTTTGAGAAAACCAACGGCTTTTTCTTTATTGGCAACAGCGTAGTCGGAATTGAACATTCCTGTACGTTTTGGTCCAGGTAAATACCGTCTCACAGGAACCAAACCAATTTTCAATTTGTAATCCAGCATAAAATTCGAACGAAAACGATTTGATTTCGTTGTAAAACAGCAGTAAACTTGGAAATAAACTCGAAAAAATAATTCTTTAAAATAACTGAAACTTATGGATGTTATTTTGTTCTTATGTTTCGTTTCGTTTTTTTTGTTATTCAAATGGGTCGTAAATTCCTGGAATGGCGGTTGATTTTTCATAACTTCCATCGGCATCGGGCAACACGGGCGGAAGCGTATCGAATGTCAATTCTTTATCGTACGGAAAAATTGTTTTTCCTTTGTTGACGGCGTCTTCCCATGTAATTTCTTTTCCGCTGTAAGTTGCCATACGTCCCATAATTCCGATCATGCTTGAAGTTGCGGCGAACCAACCTTCGTGCAATTTCTTTCCGTTTCGGATTGCGTCAACCTGATCAATGTGTTCTTGAATGTAAGGACTTTTATCGTTATTTTTTTTCGGATAGTTCCATGTTTCTTTATCATACGGAGCCAACGAACACGCCACACCATTGCCGGCGGTTCCCTGAACACGTTCCGTTACGGCAGTCCAACATTGCTTGATCTGCCGACATTGACTGTGCATAACTCTCTCATTGTCATAACGATATTCGACATAATGATGATCAAAAATATTACCACAATCACAAGGCGACATCCAAGGCGAACGTCTTGCTTGCCGCCCACCAAGACCATAACAAGAAATCGGATGCGCCAACGGATCACCTTTGCCGAGAATCCAATTACCAACATCAATATTGTGACAATGCTGTTCGAGATAATGATCACCGCTAAGCCAATTAAAAACGTACCAATCGCGAGTTTGAAAACTCATTTCTGTTTCGTTTGTTTTCTTTTCGGCGCGAAGAGAGATTTGTCCTGCATTCCAATAGACTCGTGTATTCAGAATGTTACCAATATCGCCGTTTTGTATTCTCTTAATCCATTCGAGATAACTGTTCTGATGACGCCGCTGATAACCACTAAGAACCGTTAGATTTTTTTCTTCCGCTAATTTGTTTGCTTTCATACAACGTCGATAACCTTCCGCATCAATACAAAACGGCTTCTCAACGAAAACATGTTTTCCTTGTTGAACAGCATATTCGTAATGTGTTGTATGAAAACCGGGAAACGATGTAATCAATACTTGATCGGCACATTCGATTGCTTTTTTGTAACCGTCGAACCCATTGAAAACATGTTCGTGTGGTAAATTGATTTTTGTTGTTTTATTTTCTAATTTGTCGAAAGTGCTGATTGCCAGATTGAGGCGTTCGGAGCTAATATCGGCGATAGCCACGA
Organism: Planctomycetaceae bacterium; assembly: GCA_031254675.1. Classification (GTDB taxonomy): domain Bacteria; phylum Planctomycetota; class Planctomycetia; order Pirellulales; family Thermoguttaceae; genus WRKP01. The sequence goes on from JAIRTV010000342.1 coordinate 13,265, forward strand.
GTTTCATATTATCGCCAACGGCAATTCTATCGAGAACGGCACCGCGTCCGCGACGCCCGCAACCAATTAACGCAACTTTAATTTCGTCGGTTCCCGCCGCATAAGCCGAACGAGCAACTCCCAAGGTGTAAACAGCAGCAATTCCACCGGTCATTTTCAAAAATTGACGGCGTGAAGTTTGTTTTGTTGAGTTCATTTTTTGTTTCCTTTTTTGATGGTTGTCAACAGGACAGAAAATGATTCTTATCGAATCAATAATTGAATTATGATTATTATAATTCGTCCGCCCAAACGCACAATCTTGTTTTTGCGCAATTTGATCATTGATTTTAAGATGAATAGGATATGATGATTCGTGTCCGGACACGAATTATTCTTGTAAAGCGATGGATTGTTCGCAATTCCAACGGAATTGGTTGTTTTCTATTTTGGGGGCATTTTTTCTGATGGTTGATTTTGGTAATATATTATTGGAATTTTCGTCTGAAGTTGCTCAACCGATATTCGGCGATATTTTGCCAGTTGCTCGCCCCACTTGAACTGTTTTTTTCCTTTCCGTCCGAACACTTGAGCAATGTTTTGGCGGAATATTGTTTACTTTGCTTTTTGTTCTATGAGCGAGACAAGAGATATTGATGATTTTTTTCCTGAGAATTCTATGGGTTTGGACGAATGGGTTGCCCCGCCAACCGGCAACTCCCAACCGGAAGAAATTGGTGTTCGTACTGTTGACGAAACGGAATCCGGTTGGCGGCTTGATCTTTTTCTGGCTTATCATTTTCCCAATTACAGCCGAACCTCCATACGAACCGCCATTCAAAACGGCAATGTCCGCATCAACCCCAACTCCGAAAAACTAACCGCCGGCAAACCATCTTTCCGCCTCAAATCCGGACAAATTGTGCAATTCACCTTGCCGGAAATTTTCCGCGACACCCCAAAACCCGAACCTATTCCTCTCTCTATTTTATATGAAGATCATGATCTTGTTGTTGTCGATAAACCCGTGAATATGGTTGTTCATCCTTCGCGTGGTCATTGGTCGGGTACTCTTGTTGCGGCGTTGGCTTACCATTTCGGCGGAACTCTCAGCACCGTACGTGGTCCCGTCCGCCCTGGGATTGTGCATCGCCTTGACCGCGATACCACCGGCGCAATTCTTATTGCCAAAAACGACTCCACCCACATCAAATTAGCCGCCCTCTTCGAACAACGGAATATTCATAAAGAATATTTCGCTCTTGTTCTCGGTTGCCCCCACCTTGACCGCGATATGATTGACGCTCCCATCGGATTACACCCCAAAATCCGCGAAAAAATGTGCGTGGTCAACAACAATAACCACTCAAACGCCAAAAATGCACAAACCTTTTACGAAGTAATCAAACGATACAACAAAATCACCGCAATCCGTTGCCTTCCAAAAACCGGACGAACTCATCAAATTCGTGTTCATCTCGCCTTCACCGGTTATCCCATTTTGTGCGACAGAATGTACGGCAACCGGAAAACAATCACAAAAGAAGAAATTGCTGGAACTTCACCAATCTCCCTCAACGAAGAAAATCACACCGGAACCATTCTCCTCAATCGTCAGGCATTGCACGCCCATAAATTGAGGTTTGTCCACCCCACAAACAATAAAGAAATCGAAATCATTGCTCCTATTCCGCCAGATATCCAAGCTGTTGTCGATTGCCTGGAACTTCAAGATTCAGCTCACAAGAATAGACCTTTTCTCTAACCCTTTCCTAAGGCAGGAGTCAACCCTTCTTTTCAGGCGGTCAACCTTTCGCCGAAGGATTTTCATCCACGGTCGCATTGCCGCAAGGCAATTCTGACTCTGTGTTCGGCTGGCAATTGGACTCCAAACCGCTTGGCAATACAAATTACCAGCCGAAAACAGAGGCTAGTCGACTAGCGCCGACGCGACCTTTCGGCGAAAGGTCGCCCACCTCAAAGACAGGTGATGTTGACTCAAAGGTGGGTGATGTTTCGCCGAAACATCACCCATCTTAAAACGGTTACGGCATTCCCGAAAAATCTTTCGGCAGAAGATCAAACGGGATATGGATTGACTTTGCATTGTTTTGCTATTAGATTTATAAAGTATTGTGTTGCCAAACGGAACAGTTATCGACTTTTAGCGAAATTCCACTGCAATTTTTCAAAATATTCCAAAGTATTCCAAAATTTCTATTATTGTCACTATTCTATGCGTTTTACTCTAGGTCAAGAACTTCGTCAGGAGCAGAAGCAAATCCTGACGCAACGAATGATTCAGTCAATGGAAATTCTTCAGTTGTCGGTGTTGCAGCTGGAAGAACGAATTGATGAGGAATTGGAAAAAAATCCTGTTCTCGAACTGGACAGCGAACCGGTAAACCAAACCGAAAATATTGGCGAAGAGTCTTCCGGCACAACCAACTCCACCGAATCCGAAGACCCCGAAACAAGCTTCGAATACGAACCCGAAATCCGATTCGATTCAACTTCCGGCTCCAAAGAAGAATTTCAAATTGCAGATGATTTTGCGCAAAATTATTCGGACACGATAGACGAATTGCCGGCTCGGTCACAAAATTGGCTCGAAGATCAGAACGAACGCCGTAATGACGCTTTTGCCAATATTCCATCGCCTTCTCAAACATTGCAGGATTATTTGACGGAACAACTCGGTTGGTTTGATCTTTCGCCGTTGCTTCGTGCGATGGCGGAGCGAATTATTAACAATCTCGATCCAAACGGTTATTTTCCTTTCGATCTCAACGATTTTCTCGGAGCAAACCAAACTCCCGAAGAACCGGCTCTTGCCCAGGAAGCGTTGGCGATTATCCGTAAACTTGATCCGCCTGGGGTTGGTGGTCGAGATTTGAAAGATTGTCTGTTGCTTCAAGTTCGTCAGGAAATGCCAAACGCCGATATTTTGCGGATATTGATATCTGCCCATTTGGAAGATATTTCGGCGAATCGGTTACCTCATATTGTTCGGGTTACAGGTTTTTCGCTTGAAACGATTCAGGAAGCGATTGCGGAACTCCGACACCTCAATCCACGACCCGGCGCCAATTTTTATGCGGAATCGGCTGCTGTTATTATTCCCGATGTTTTTGTGGAGAAAAACGACGAAAATCAATATGTTGTCCGGCTTGAGGAGGGGCGTTCGCAACAACTTCATGTGAGTGGGTATTATCGGGAGTTGATGAAAAATCGAGAAACCGAAAAAGGAACACGGGATTATATCAAACAAAAAGTTGGCTCTGCCCAATGGTTAATCGAAGCCATCGAACAACGTCGAACCACTTTGCGTAAAGTTGCGCAAGCGATTGTTGATCATCAAATTGATTTCTTTGAGGTGGGACCTCATGCGTTGAAACCGCTTAAAATGCAACAAATTGCGGAAGTTGTTGGGGTTCATATTACGACTGTGTCGCGGGCGTGCGATGAGAAATGGATGATGACACCGCAAGGAGTGTTTCCGCTAAAACGTTTTTTTAGTGGGGCGTTGGCGGCGTCGGACGGCGGCGAAGAAATCGCTCAAGATACGGTGCGTTTGAAGTTGCGGGAAATTATCGATAAAGAAGATAAACATGATCCGCTTAGTGATGATGCGCTTGTGAAATTGCTTGACGATGCCGGAATTCGAGTTGCTCGGCGAACAATCGTGAAATACCGCCAAATTATGAATATTCCCAGCAGCCGAAAACGGAAAGTTTGGAATACTTAACTCTTTATCTTCGATAAAATGACAGATAAACACGCGGAACTTCTTTATCCGGCTCATGCTTTACTTGGTGAAGGACCGGTTTGGTGTGATGAGGCGAAGCGGCTTTATTGGTTGGATATTGAGGGTCAACTGTTGCATTGTTTTGATCCCGAACACGGGAATGACGAATCGTTTCCGGTTGCGAATCGGGTTGGATGTTTTGTTCCTTGCCGCAATGGTCATTTCTTGCTTGCTGCCGAAACCGGTATCGAAGAGATTCGATGGAAGACCAACGGTTTTGAAATTCTTGAAACGCCGGTAAAAATTCACCCCGAATCTGAAATTCCTGACAATCGTTATAATGACGGCAAATGTTCACCGGAGGGGCGTTTTTGGTTTGGTTCGCTCAATAAACACCGTCAACCCAATCAGGCATCGCTTTATGTTTTGGACGGGTGCGGTTGCCGAACCGCAATTACCGGAGCGACCAATTCTAATGGTCTTGCGTGGAGTCCGAACGGCAACACGTTTTATTGGATTGACACGCCAACACGACGAGTTGACGCTTTTGACTATGATGCGGACGAAGGTCATTTGAGCAATCGCCGGACGGTGATTATTTTTCCGGATATTGTGGATATTGATGGGGCAAAAGGTTTTGGGCGTCCTGATGGGATGACGGTTGACTCGGATGGTATGGTTTGGATCGCTCATTGGCTTGGCGGACGAATTACGCGGTGGAATCCGGTCAACGGGACGCTGTTGGAAACAATTTATCTGCCGGTTTCTCGTGTAACGTCATTGACATTCGGCGGGGCGGAACTCAAAACCATCTTTATCACAACCGCAAGTCTCGGATTAACACCGGAAATGTTAGCAAAAGAACCGGATGCCGGTGGATTATTTGTTTACGAATCTCCTATTGCCGGTTTGCCGGTCGCGTGCTATTCGTCTTCAGCATGTGCCGAAAGTTGCCCCAAAGGTGGGTGATGTTTCTAAAAAGGTGAGTGATGTTGTCTTAAAGGTGGGTGATGTTTCGCCGAAACATCACGTCGGCGATAGCCGACTAGCCCTTGTTTTCGGATGGAAATCGGATTTCAAACCGCTCGGCAACACAAATTGCCGTCCGAACACAGGGACAAGTTGCCTAGCGGCAACGCGACCTTTCGGCGAAAGGTCGCCCACCATCACGTCGGCGATAGCCGACTCGACCCTTGTATTAGGGGAAGTTAAAGAAAAGTCTATTTTAATCTTGGAATGAGAGTAAGGCGTGTTAATAATTCTGTTGATTCGATGAATTGGAGAAGAAGG
>JAIRTV010000347.1 GCA_031254675.1 Planctomycetaceae bacterium
GGCTACGAATGATCTGTAGCCGGCTACGAATGATCTGTAGCCGGCTACGAGTAATTTGTAGCCGGCTACGAATGATCTGTAGCCGGCTACGAACGATCTGTAGCCGGCTACGAATGATCTGTAGCCGGCTACGAACGATTCGTAGCCGGATACGAACGATTCTTTTTCTGTCCTAGACGATTTCGAAAAGTTTCTCTCCGAACACGGAATAAACCGATTTCAATCCGGCAATGACCACAAAATCAACACAACAGTATTAGACCTTTTCTCTAACTCTTTCTCCAACTCTTCCCTAAGACCGGAATCAACCTCCCGTCTTCGGAAGGGTTAGAGAAAAGGTCTCATGATTCAGGATTCAACGGGCTTGCTTGCCCAGGAACTTTATGCTATAATTCGTACCAATTAGAACGGTTGCCGAAACAAAATAAATCTTCAAATTTACTGTTCGCCCATGTTCGCAGGGGATTTCGGTTCAACACGATTGCCAACCATATCACCTTGCTTTTTTTGGAAGAATAAAAAAAGAACAATGAGTACCGTGTCAAACAAATCGCCACAACATTCCGTCAATCGGGAAAAACTTCAGCAATTATTTGCTCACGGCAACAAACAAATGTCTGTTGGAAGTTATGATTATGCCAACGAAATGTTCATACAATGCGTCCTCAACGATCCCGCAAACCCCATCTATCTCAAATCTTTTCTCGCAAATCTCAAAAAGAAATACGGCGATAAAAAGAAAAAAGGTCTCATCAATTTTATCACCGGCTCCGGAAAAAAAATGCTCTCAAAAAAACCAGACCAAATCTTCAAAACAGCCGTCGAAACCTTAAAATCAAACCCTTGGGATGTCGGCTCGCTCCTCTCCGCAGGCGGAGCATGCGAAGAATTAGGACATCACGACGTCGCCATCGAATATTACAAAGCCGCCGTCGATTCCGAACCCTTTCATCTCGAAGCAAACCGAATTTGCGGTGCAGCATTGCGGGAAATCGCCGATTATGACGGCGCCCTGGCTTGCGTTCACCGCATCCTCAAAACAAAACCAGGCGATCAAGACGCCGAAAAACTTCGCAAAGATTTAACCGTCGAAAAAACAATTCATAAAGGAAAATACGCAACCGGCGATTCCACACAAATACGCGACGCCGCAACAAAACCAGTTATTGCGGAAGATGAAGATGTTATGGGACGACCACTAACTTATCTCGAACAAGTCGAAAAACGTATCAAAAAAAATCCAAACGATATCGCCAATTACCTCGAACTCGCCCAACATTTCTACCAACAAGCCGATTACGGAAAATCCGAACACTATTATCTCCAAGCCGTGCCGCTTTCCAAAAATTCACCAGATATCGTCGAACGGTTGCTCGATACGCAAAAACAGAAATTACACGCCCAAGTCCTCACCCTCAAAGAAAAATTCGAAAAAACAAGACAAGATTCCACCAAAACAGAATTTTACAAAACAAAAGAAGAATATGACGCCAAAAATTTAGAACTTGCTCAGCATCGGATTCAACATCATCCCAATCACGCCGGTTATCATTTTGAATACGGTGTCCTTCTTCAGCAACGGAAACAAATCAAAGAAGCAATCACCGAATTTCAATTGGCAAAAACCGAAATGACTCGTAAAGGCGAATGTCTGTTGGCATTGGGGCAATGCTTTCAACTAATCAAGCAAACAAAATTGGCAATGACGCATTATCAAGATGCAGTCGTCGCGTTGTCGGACGGGGAACACAAGAAAAAAGCTCTCTATCTCGCCGCAAGACTTGCGTTTGAGTTGGAAGATTACGAAAAATCAGAAGAATACGGACATCAATTAGCAGCAATTGATTTTTCTTACAAAGATTTGGGGGAACTACTGGACAAAGTCGCCCAAAAACGTCATAATTAGTCCCAAAATAATTGACGTCGGAAATCCGAGATGTTGCATTGAGACTTTGCAATTTGTGTGTATTGATTTCCGTCATTCCATTTTTTCTAACAATTTACATCATCCAAAATTTACATGCCGAACATTAAAAGTGCCAAAAAACGACTTCGTCAAAACGTGGCAACACGGGAACGTAACCGAATAAATCGATCTTTTGTTCGCAATCGTTGCAAAAATGTGGTCAAAGCTGTTCGTGAAGGCAACGCCGAAGAAGCTGACCGACTTTTCCGCGAAGCCGCCAAATCGCTTGATCAAGCCGGAGCAAAAAAAACAATTCATAAAAACGCTGCCGCTCGGAAAAAATCACGACTTTCGGCGTTGATTCGTAAATTGAAAGAACAATCTCAAACCGCTTCTTGAATGTTCTGATCCAATCTGACCCAACCTCATCACAACAACCAGTCAGGCATTATGTCTTATGACCAACATAATCGCCTGCCGTTGTCTCATTTGAACAATGAGGTTGAAAATGATCGTTTTGCCAATTAATAAATCAACAACAGAATACACGGAAAAAGAACAAGATTAAATAATTCCGTGTCTTCTACGGTTTCCGTGTTCAAATAAAATCATCGCCCAAATAAGCATTCAAGTAAAATATCCGGTGTTAGAGAAGAGGTTCAAGAAAAGGTTTAATACTGTTTGGTTTTTCTGTCTATTTTGTTCTCTCAAAGATGTCTGAAAACTTCCGAGAATACCCGAAAACGTTTGGGAACATTCTACCTTGGGTTTATCTTTTAGCGAAAATTCCCTTCGCAATCCAAACCATCAACTCCTTGCTCTGTCCAACTAATTATGATTACTCGTCGTATTTGTTGTAAGATTTTCTGTGTGCTGTTTATTTTTTTCTGTGTTGTCGGAATAGTTGGAGCAACAGATATTGCCGAAGCGGATGCCGCTTTTGAACGGAAAAATTACACAACAGCATTGGAATTGTACCGTCAGACACGGCAAAATCAAAAAGATGCCAATTGGAAACGGTTAACGATTCAGATGATCCGTTGTTGCTTGGCACAAGGCGACACCGAACAAGCTGTTCAGGAATATTTTTTGCTTTGCCGTGTTGTTGATTCCGCTCCGCCACTCGAATGGATTCCATTACCTTGGTTCGTGCCAATTGAAGCGGTTATGGGAATGAGTTTGCGTGAAAAAATTGCCGAAACATGGCTTGACCCTTTGCGAAATTCATCACCAAACTCGTCGCCCAACTCACCACAAAATTCATCGCCGGCAAAACCTCCCAACATTCTCGCCGCAACCCTTCTTGCTGCCGGTACCCTTTCGGTCAGCCCCAACACGGAAAAACAACGCCGCGGTTATCAAATTCTTCGGGAATTGGAAACACTCTGGGAAACAGCAAAAACAACACCAAATATTCAAGAATCCGCTTTTCAGCGTCATATTGCGTTGTTGGCAACAGCATTGCGTTGGAAACAACGAATACCGAATTTGAAAAATCAATCGGAATTACTCCCGTTGCAGCGAATTTTGGAACAAATTCCCGAATCTTGCCAAGCCGGACCGTTATTCTTATTTGGTCAAGCCGCTCGAATTGTCGGCGATCACGAAACTGCCGTGCTGACTTGGATGCGAATTCCTATTTGCTATTCGGAAAACCAATTGCTTTCTGTTGAAGCGTTGCGTGAAGCGGCTCAATCGCTTGAAAAGTTGGGGCGCTTCGACCAAGCCAAACGCCTCCAAACAGAACGGTTGCGGCTTGAAGCCAACTCCCCATCACCGTAATTCGTAACTGTTCACGTTTTTTTGAACACGGAATACACAGAAAAATCAGGCAAACATAAAATAGTAGTGTGAACAGTTACAATAAAATAACGCTCACGGTAACATTATTTTTTTGTTTTCTTCAATTTCTTGTTTTTGTTGGCAAGATGCCCAGTTCTTCGGTTGGGATTGTTTTCATATAATCGTCTTCTATCGCCATCTCAATTTTAATATCTTCATTCTCCAATGCTAAATGAAGACGATGAATAATCGGACGATAAATTTCAGGAAAATCACTTTCGTCAATTTCTAAAATATGTTGATTAGGTGTACGATTTGTCTGACTAAAAATACTCAATAACTTTTCCATCTCATTTCGGCAATTTTGTTGCAGTTGGTTTATCTGAACTAGCCAAGTTGGAGGATACAGGCTTTCGATAAATTCTTTCGATTCACCTTCCACGAGTTCAATTTTTTGTTTCTCGTGGTTTTCACACGTATAATTGAGGTAAACAACCGGACAACCATCAAAACCAACATCATAACCAAATAAAAAAATACCATAATTCACAACTCGACAAGCCGAACCAATATAACGATACAAACTCCTCATATCTGATGCCGTCATGGCTTTTTGTACTTCAATCATTACTGTTTTAACGTTACCGTCGGGAAGTGATACGTTGGCAGAGAAATCAAATCGGTATATTGTACAAAACGGTTGTCCAGATTTTATTTCTTCTTTATTTTTTGGATCTGACAAATATCGCCGCATACATTGCCGCTTCTTACATTCGACATCCGATACTTCCACTCCAATAATCGCAGAAATAAATAATTGGGCTACTTCTTTGTCTTCCAACATAAACTCGAGGACGACATCATAAATCGGATTTGCTATTTGCATAATATTAAATTTTGGTAATTGGGTTAATAAATCGTAAAATCCCGATAGGTCAAAACAACGTCAATTTGGGTTTCGTTTATGGGTTTGTTTTGGTTTTCAATATCCAATCTGATTTGTTATTGAAGTGTAGTAGTGTATTATTTTCAGCTGTTCTATTCAATACCTGTCTTTAAATTTCTAATAGGTGATTGAGATTTGCTAAAAAGAACATCTCTAAAAATTCTCTGTTTCTTGGTAGTTGTCACGATTTTTTTCGTTATAATAAAGCAAGAAATCCAATTATTAGCGATGCCCTTCATAACAAATTTCTTTTTGTGTTTTTTGTGTCATTTCGTATCAAACCGGAATAAACATCGAGATCAAGTGGTTCAAAGAGTCCGGCAGAAAATCGTTCGATAGCAATTGCTCCCATGACGGCGTTGTCGGTACACAATGCTATTGGCGCAATAAAAAGTCGAATCTGTTCATTTTGTGCTGCTTTTTCCATCTTCCGGCGCAACCGGTTGTTCGCCGCAACACCGCCGCCAAGACATAATGTTTTCATCCCTGTCTTTCGTAACGCCTGAATTGATTTACCGACAAGGCAATCGACAACTGCTTCCTGAAAAGATGCCGCAATATCCGCAATTTCTTGTTGTGATAATTCTGCGGCAATGGTTGCCGGATTGGTTGTTTTTCCGGGACCCACCAATCGATAACGCACCGCTGTTTTCAGACCACTAAAACTGAACGCTAATCGTTCCGATTCGTCGAGTAGTGATCGCGGAAATGAGTATGCTTTGGGATTGCCGTTTTCCGCTGCTTGTTGGATCGAAGGTCCACCAGGATAAGGCAAACCAAGCATCGCCGCAACTTTGTCAAACGCTTCACCAGCCGCATCGTCGATTGTTCCGCCGAGCGGTGTAAAATCAATTGGTGTTGCGCAACGGTATAAACTGGAATGTCCTCCGCTCACAATCAAACCAACACACGGAAACACTTCTTCCCGAAACGCAATCTTGCAAGCGTAAATATGAGCCTGTAAATGATTGACGGCAATTAACGGTTTACGTAACGCAACGCAAAGCGACTTCGCCGCCGAAAGACCAACAAGCAAAGAACCCGCAAGACCCGGCGTGTTGGCAACAGCAATCGCATCAAGATCAGACAATTGGATTCCGGCACGACGAATCGTTTCGTCAATAACGGGAACGATATTTTCCAAATGAGCACGTGAAGCGATTTCCGGTACCACGCCGCCGAACTTTCGATGCAATTGTTCTTGCGACGCGACAACACTCCCAAGAACTTCCAGCGAATCCGTAATAACCGCCGCCGCCGTTTCATCACAAGTTGTTTCGATAGTCAAAATCCGAATCATTATCGTATAATTATTCTTTGGGGTTGTCGTTAAAAAGGACGACACTTCTTCCTGCGTATTGATATTCGATTCTGTTCAAAAAAAGTATCGTCCCTCGCGAAACAAAAAAAGACGCAACGTTATTTGTTTTATGACAAAAACCGAATTTTACAGTATTATTTTTACAGTATTATTATTTGAAGTGTCATGAATACACAACATAAACTTACTTCATTATACCGTTTTCTTTATAAAAATCGCCTGTTATTGGGGGGCTATTGCTTTTGCCGATCTAGAATTATAAAATTCTTACCAGTTCTTGATAATAAATTCTGTTGTTCTCCTTTAATTATTCTGTTTTTAATTTCAATGTTACCGATTCTGAAAAACGAAGAAATCGCGCCGAATATTTTTGAAATGGTTGTTGAACATCCGCGATTGGCGCAGAAAGCACAACCCGGTCATTTTGTGATTGTTATGTCCGACACGGAAGTCAGTGAACGGATTCCGTTGACAATTGCCGACTTTGATCGCAAAGCAGGAACAATCACGTTGGTTATTATGGCGATTGGGACATCGACAAAAAAATTAGTTCGACTAAAAGCAGGAGAAAAACTTGCTGCCATGATCGGACCTCTTGGTCATTCCAGCGAGTTGGAAAATTTCGGTACGGTCATCATGGTTGCCGGCGGAGTCGGAACAGCTCCCGTGTATCCAATTGCGCGAGCATTACACGAAAAAGGTAATCGGGTTATTTCAATTCAAGGAGCAAAAAATAAAGAGTTGCTCTTCTGGACTGAAAAACTTGCAGCGGTAAGCGATGAATATATCGTTACAACCGACAACGGCAGTGCCGGACGCCAAGCTCTCGTCACAGAACCATTGCGTGAAATTCTTGAAACAAAAACAAATAAGATTGGTTGTGTTTACATGATTGGTCCGGCAATCATGATGAAATTTTGTGCTAAAACGGTTGCTGCTTTTGGTGTTAAAGGTGTGGCGAGTCTGAACAGTATTATGATTGACGGAACCGGAATGTGTGGCGGTTGCCGTGTAACAATTGGTAACGAAACAAAATTTACCTGTGTGGACGGTCCCGAATTTGACGCCTCACTGATTGACTGGGATATTCTGTTGGCTCGCCAAAAAATGTATTGCAACGAAGAACAATGTTCGTTGAATCATTACCAATTATAAAAAACATGCCACTGTAATTATAATTGTAACTTCCTGTTTTATTGTGTTCCTATTTTATCTCAAGAATAGGTTATAGGAACAAAATAACGGACAGAAAATCAATCAATTCCTTGTTCTTCGTTTAAAATACTTACTTTTCATATTTGATAAGAGTTTCGATTTTGTCCATTTTGATTTTGTTACGTCCGTTTAGAAACAGCAACTCAATAATAAACGCAGCACCGATTACTTGCCCGCCGCATTCAACAACCAATTGCCGACAGGCTTCCATTGTGCCGCCGGTGGCAAGAAGGTCATCGACAAGCAGAACTCGTTTTCCGGGTTGAATCGCATCAATATTCATTTGAACGGTATTGGTGCCGTATTCCAAATCGTAGGATTTGGAAATTGTTTTGAACGGCAATTTACCGGGTTTACGAATAGGAATGAGACCGGCTCCGAGTTCGGCGGCTAACGGTGCCGCGAAAATGAATCCGCGTGCTTCGGGAGCCGCAATCAGATCAATCGGCGCCCAAGATTTGACTTTTTCGGCAAGCTGACGAATCGCCTCACGAAACATGTCCCCATTTTGGATGAGCGTGGTAATATCGTAAAAAAGAATACCCGGTACCGGAAAATCAGGAACTTCACGAATGTAATCAGTAAGTGAAACCATTGAAAAATCTCCAAAATTTGTGTCAAAAAAATGATGATTGTTGTTATTGCTTCGTTATTGCTGTTGTTGTGAAACAATCAGACAGAACAAATCAAACAATGCCAATTAAACAGTTGCCAATTAAAGCGAACCTATTTTACACAAAATAAACCCGAAAGATAAGTCCCCGCCATTGTCGGCAATTGCCCAACCGTTTTTTAATCGTGCGTTATTCCTGAAATTTATGAACGGTTTATACTCCTCCTACTTTAAAATTTGTCTTGACGCGGAATTTTTAATTTTTTATTATTTTACTTTGGAGCAGATTTAGGAGAAAATCATGCATTTGGGATGGTCGAAAATGATTGATGCGTTGTCTAAGCCGGATCCCAGAAGACTCCACATAACGGGTCAGACCTATTGTAAAGACCAATTTCTTAGAAAAATTAGGAAAGTACAGAATGGATTTAATTGTTATTAAAATTGATTTTGAACGCAAAAATGATTTCCGATATTTTGGTGTGTTCGCTATTTCAAATTGGATTTCTTACAAATAGGGTAACAACATAAAATGGACAGTTTATATTGTTACTGTTGAAAGTGGATTGAATGAAATTTCCTAGTTTTTTTACGATTTTATTTTTAGGCAATCTTTTGTTGATTGGTTTGATTCTTGGTTTTGGATTTTGGTACATTACCAATGCGGTTGATCAGCATACGGATAATG
>JAIRTV010000356.1 GCA_031254675.1 Planctomycetaceae bacterium
AAACACCACACGTTCCACATCACCCTTTTGGGGATTCTTGATTCGACAGGTCGCCATGCTATAATAAGCGGAAAATTATTTTTCCTCAATGTCTTACAGCAAACCAAAATATGATCGAAAAAAATACTCAAGGCGAAGTTTGGGTCTATGCCGAAATTCAAGACAATACATTACAAGAAGTGTCTTTGGAACTCTGTTGCAAAGCAAGGCAATTAGCAGATAAACTTGGCGTTCCGGTTGGAGCAGTACTGCCCGGCTACAACACAGAACAATTCGCCAAATCGCTTATTTCTTATGGTGTTGATCGTGTTTATCTTGTTGACGATGCTTCGCTTGCCAATTTCCGAACCGATCCTTACGCTCATGTGCTTGTCGAACTCATCAAAAAATATCGTCCGCAAATTGTGTTGTACGGGGCAACACATCAAGGACGTGATTTGGCACCGCGTGTCGCTTCCACAACCCGAAGCGGAATGACCGCCGATTGCACCGATCTTGACATCAGTAACGTCACCGAAAAAAGCGGCGTTGTGCATGAAAATCTACTCTTACAAATCAGACCGGCATTCGGCGGAAATATTGTCGCGACGATTGTTAATTACGACCAGTGGCCTCAAATGGCAACCGTTCGCGAAGGTGTTATGCCCATGCGTTCGCCCAACCCAAACCGGAATGGCACCGTAATTCGAGAAACAATCGAATTAAAAGAACAAACACTGTTTGCTGTTGAAGTAATTAAACGGGAAATTCGGAAGCAAAAATTGAATTTGAAAGGATCGCGTGTTATTGTTGCCGGTGGAGCGGGAGTTGGCGGTAAGGAGCATTTTGATTTAATTTTCGATTTAGCCGGAACATTCGGCGGTGCGGTTGGAGCGAGTCGTGCGGCAGTTGACAGCGGATTTATCGGACACGAACACCAAATCGGACAAACCGGAACAACTGTTCGACCCGCACTGTATATTGCCTGCGGAATCAGCGGTGCTATTCAACATCGCGCCGGAATGGAAGAAGCCGCCAAAATTATCGCCATCAACACCGATAAAGATGCCCCCATTTTTTCGATTGCTCATTACGGTATTATCGGCGATCTCAAACAAGTCATTCCAATGATGATTAAAGCATTCAAAGAACGAGTGTAAAGAGTATAAAAAAAGTGCAAAATAGGTATGATAAATGTTGTGTTGTCGTTGAATTTTCAATTGTGAGGAATCTATGAATTGGTTTCGATTTTTAATGTTTTTCTTGCTTTTATTCTCAATCACGAATTTATCGTTTTCCGAAATTCCAATGACGAATAAAGAAAATTCCCGCGTCACCGCAAAATACACAACATCCAAGATTGTTCTTGATGGACGACTTGACGAAGAAATCTGGGCGCAAACGCAAACGGTTCGGATTGAACAGGTTATTAAGACGGGCAAGACTGTTCCTGCTCTTTCGACGGAAGTTCGTGTTCTTTGGACGGCGGATTTTCTTTATATTGCTTATGTTGCTCCTTATCGGGAACTTGTTACATTCGAGCCGGCTATTTTTGAAGGCAAACGGGTTGGACTTTGGGAACGTGATGTTGTTGAAGTGTTTATTAACCCGAATCCAAACAAAATCAATCATTATTCGGAATACGAAGTGGCGCCGACAGGTGAAAAAATTGATTTGATGTTGGATTTGCCGAATAAAGATTTTCTTTGGAACAGTCATTTTGAGGCAGCTGTTCATCTTGATGCGACAAAACAACTTTGGACAACAGAGATGCGAATTCCGTTTTCGGCGTTTGAAGTTGCGAAGCCGTCTGCCGGAACATGTTGGCGGATTAACTTTTATCGTCATGCTATTGCGGAGCGGGTATTTCTTGGTTGGCAACCGACGATGAACGATTCGGCGCACAAACCGGAATATTTTGGAATTCTCGAATTTCTCCAATAGGAATAGCCTTAGTCATCAACATTTAGCCGTGATCAATAGAATCCGTTAGGATTGTGCGGGTTACGAAAATTCATACGCAACAAGCATGAATCAACCCTTTGAACAGCGTTACAACGATCAACCGGCACGTCGGGAAACATTTTGCGGTCTTACCGTTGAGGGTTTTTCTCGGGCGGCAATGCAAACATATTGGCGAATTCCTGAATTGAAAGTTGGTTTTGATTTGGGTTCGCAACCTTGGTCGTTTATGGGGACACCGTATTGGTTTGTGTCGCACACGCACATGGATCATTTGTTGGCGCTTCCGGCGTATGTTGCGCGGCGCCGCATGATGAAAATGGAACCACCAACAATTTTTTTGCCGGAAGGATCGGTTGCTACGGTTCGCCAACTTTTGAATGTTTTTTCGCGGTTGGATCATGGTTCGCTTCCTTGCCGTCTCAACGGAGTGAGTCCGGGTGATGAAATGCTTTTATCGAATGGTCTTATTGTTTCGGTGGTGAAGACGTATCACACGATTCCTTCGGTTGGTTACATTGTTTGGGAGCGTCGCAAACGGTTGAAGGAAGAATACCGTTTGTTGAGCGAATTGGAAATTCGGAATCTGGCAATTTCAGGCGTGGAAGTTTCGCAAGAGATTCGTATTCCAAAGGTTGCGTATCTTGGAGACAGTCGAATCCACGCTTTGGATGAAAATCCGGTCATGTTTCAAGCGGATATTTTGATTATGGAATTGTCGTTTGTTGCAAAACGTCATCGTGGTGAACGTATCCATAAATATGGTCATATTCATCTGGACGATCTTGTTGACCGGCAACACCAATTCCAAAACAAAACAGTGATTGCTTC
>JAIRTV010000550.1 GCA_031254675.1 Planctomycetaceae bacterium
AATGAGCGAATCGAGTGCGTTTTGTCCAGGAGCAAGAGGAATCGTGCGAGTGAAGGTACCGGTGTAACTGAGGCAACCGTCAGAAACTTCGGATTGACAATGAAGAGAAAAGGTGCTATTGTTAATAACGGCAGTCATGGAAAATCCTCCTTGAATTTGCGAACCACTTACGGTGGGAAACAAAAAAGTAACAACACAAGAAGGATACCATAACTGCCGTTTTTTCTCCATACCAATTTATCTAAATTAACAACCACCCTATGAACGCTAGGCAAGATTTTTTGAAAAAATGACAATTCTCGTATTTGTCAAAATGTAAGAAATTGGTATAATCTCTCTCCCGTCTGTTTCACGTTTTGAAAATAGACTCGCAAACGTCAAAAACTATTACCGAAAAATAACAATTGGTTTCGATACTTCGATCGCTGTTTTGGCATTGACTCCCGCGACCAAGTTGCAGCCATTCGGCTTGACAAGTCCGGTAATAAAACACAAACTAAAACATAAAACACCCCAATTCAACAGAGGAAACAAAATTCATGGCAAGTTTTCACCCCTTCAGAAGCTTTCAGAAAAACCAAAAAGTATGGCTCGCGATTTTAGGAGTTGGCACAATGATCTCGTTTATTATTTTGCCGGTTCTCATGGGATTGTTTCCCGGCGCCAGCGGAACAGGACCCGCCAAAATCGCTTATTGCCGACGTTACGGCAGTATCGATGAAAGAAATCTCGCCGATCTAAATCAAAATCGCCAAGACCTCGGACGCTTTTACAACGTCCTCTACCAACTACTCGCCGATCCCAATAACCAAGAACGAATGATGGCATTGCAAAATCTTGGAATCACCGCCTCACAATACGACCAACTACTCGAACCAGAAGAATTAGTCAACCAGTGGCTGCTCACCCAACACGCCAAAGAATTGGGAATGTCAATCGATAAAACCGATATCATCAACCATCTAAATCAATTAACCGCAACCCTATTAACCAATACAATTTATCAACAAACAATCAAAGCGGTTGGCATGTCGGAACAACGTTTTGAGTATTTGATCACGTTGGAGTTGTTGTCGATCCGAATGAGTGAGATATTCGAGATTAGCATGAATGTCATACCGCCCTCAACTCGTTGGGATTGGTTTCAACGTCTCAACCGCCAAATCACAGCAGAAGTCGCCGCCGTTCCCGTAGAGCAATTCGTCAACCAAATCACCGAACCAAACAACATACAACTCCAAAAATTTTTCAACGAAAACAAAGACAAACCCTTCAATCCCACTCAATTAGAAAGCGGTTTTACGGTTCCGGACAAAATCGCATTCCAATATATTAAGGCAACTCCCGATCAAAAAATTCTCGATTCTATTTCCGATGAAGAAATTAAGAAATATTACGAAGAAAACAAAGAAACCTTATTCCGAAAACCAGCTCAACCAATGGGAAACTCTCCAATGTTTCCAACGTTACCGGGGCAAAGCGGAAATTTATTTCAATCGGGCGGGTTAGGTGGTATTACTCCGTCGTCTCGACCATTCCCAACACCGCAATTACCGGCAACCGAAGAAAATCCAAAACCCGAACCAACTCCGCCCGAAAAAGAACCGGAAAAAACAGATTCGGAAAAACCGGAAAAGACAGAATCATCTTCAATTCGGTCAATGACAACACGATTTGTTTCTTATCAAACGGAAACAGAAACGGCACAAAACACCAATTCGGGAACGGAACAACCCAAACCGGAAGAGCCGAAAGTTGAAGCGAAACCGGAACAACCAGCAACCGAAACACCCAAAACAGATGAACCGGTTGATTTAAGTATTTTGTACCGACCACTTGATGAGGTCAAAGAACAAATTCGTTCAACGTTGGCAACCGAAAAAGTGTTAAAATTGCTTCCGGTTATTGAGGAGAAGATGCGTGATTATTTTCAGGCTTACTACATTCATCTCGATCAGGAAAAAGCAACTCCGCCAATGCCGGATTTGACATCGTTTGTGGCGGAACAAGGACTCGTATTGAAAACGGTTTCGCTGGATACTATTTTCGGAGCGATTAAATCGGAATTCGCACGCGGACCGGTAGAACGTGAGTATCTGTTCAATTTATTCAACGAAGCACCGATTCTGTTCGAACCGAAAAAAATCGAAGGCGAAAATATTCTGCTTTGGGTCACAGAAGTTCAACCGGAAAGTAAACCGGAAAAATTAGATGAGATACGTGATGTCGTTTTGAAACGTTGGAAAGAAGTGGAAGCGCGTTCATTGGCGTTGAAGCGTGCGGAGGAATTGGCGGCGGAAGTTCGCAGCTCGGACAAATCGCTCGCGGAAACATTCGCTGATCGGCAAGATATTCCGGTCGTGGAAACAGAACCGTTTACGTACAAAAGTTACGGGGCGTCAATGTACGCCGCGTTTCTCGCAATGCGCGGAATTCCACCGCAACTCGGCGAAGTTTGCGAAAAAGGTGTTGCGGCGGGCGACTCCGAAATTGATAACAAATGGATTGTCGCTCCAGGAGTCGAATTTATGGAAACGGTTTCTTTGCTTTCGGTTGGAGAAACGGGAGTCGTTTTCAATCAACCACAAACGGTTGCGTATGTGATTCGTGTTACGGGGAGCTCGCCTTCAGAGGAAGTCCTCTGGGAACGTTTCCAAACCGCAACTCTTCGCGAATATTATCTCGCCGGTCAACCAGAAACCGTTGCCGATGCCCGAAAAGCATGGCTCAATAAAATCTACGAAAAAGTCGGCTTCAAATGGATTCAAAAACCCGAAAGAGGACAACGACAACGATAAAAACAACAACAGTAAATAAAGCATAACGATTCAGTTGTTTTTCTTTACATTCAGCGAGTTTTGTAATGTTTCGCGTATTTTGCGTCTAAATTTAACGCAGAATACGCGGAAAACACAGAATTTTAGCAATTTTTTTTCCGTGGAATCCGTGTGTTTCTGTCCCAAAAACGAATTTCAACGTGTCATGACTCATATTTAACGCCGTATGTGTTCGCAAAACCGTAACTCAAAAAAGAACGAACCAACCGAATGGACTCCGCTGTTTGATTTTGACGAAACAAAACAAACGATTGCGGAAAACCAACAATCCGCAAAACAACAACCGGCTCTTCAAACGGTTCCACAACAACCCTTATCGATAACGGAATTAACGTTTCGTCTTAAAGAGTTGATTGAGTTGAATTTTGTCAATATTGAGGTGGTTGGTCAGATTTCCAATTTGATGCAACCGCGTTCGGGACATATTTATTTGACGCTCAAAGACGAAGAATCTCAACTTCCGGCGGTGATTTGGAAATCGACGGTGTCGAAATTTCATTTCAAAATTAAGGATGGTATGGAGGTGATTTGTCGTGGTCGTCTTGATGTTTACCCGCCGCAGGGCAAATATCAGATGATTGTGAGTGGGTTGGAGCCAAAGGGAATTGGTTCGTTGGAACTCGCGTTTCGCCAACTTCACGATAAACTTGCGGCGTTGGGATATTTTGAACCGTATCGGAAAAAACCGCTTCCCCGTGTGATTCAAAATGTTGCGTTAATTACAAGTCCGTCCGGTGCGGCGATTCGTGATTTTTTGCAAGTTCTTGGGCGGCGGACGAAACGGGTTAATGTTTTAATTATTCCGGTTCGAGTACAAGGCGACGGAGCAGCGTTGGAAATTGCCGAAGCGATTCAGACTGTCCATCGGATCGCGTTGCGGCAACCGATTGACTGTATTGTCGTAACTCGCGGCGGCGGAAGTCGTGAAGACCTTTGGGCGTTCAACGAAGAAATTTTAGTGCGAAGTATTGTCGCTTCGAAAATTCCAATTGTTTCCGGTGTTGGTCATGAGATTGATGTAACATTGTGCGATCTTGCCGCTGATGTTCGGGCGTTGACTCCTAGCGAGGCGGCGGAACGGATTGCTCCTGAAGATGACGAACTGGTCAAAAATTTGTTGCAAATACAACGTCAACTCGATGATATGCTGGAAAAACAGTTTCGGTTTTGTCGTGACCGGTTAGCTTTTTTGGAAAAACAATCCGCATTGGTGTTACCGGAACGAATCATCGAAAACCGGAGGCGAGCGGTTGATTTATTTGAGGAACGGTTGGAACGTTCGGTTGATTCTTGGATGCAGACGGCTGTTCAAAAATTCCGTAACACAGCAGCAAGACTTGAGGCATTGAGTCCGCTTGCGGTTCTGGCAAGAGGATATAGCCTTACCGAAACAGAAATCGGACACCAAATTCAAAATATCAATGAAGTCAAAATCGGTAACCACATCCAAACTCGACTTTCAAATGGTGTTTTAAAAAGTGTTGTTACTGATATTGTTGCGGAAACAAAATAAAACGATAGTCAATGAAAAATGGTCAATGAAACATGACTATTTGATTATTTTCAACGGTCAAACCATCAATCAGTATTCCCATTCCTGCGGGACAGAGTAGAGCATCCAATGCTCCTCAATACTCGACGGCTTGAAAAATAATTGTTCACGAAAAATAAAAAACGATTTGTTACGGTTTGTTCAATAATTCTTCTGACGCTTTGATCCGTTGTTCGATTTCTTCCGGTGAAAGTTTTTTGACACGATAAACCTTGAACCAGGAGATTGCTTGGGTTGATCGATTTTGAACGAAAATTCTACTGAAAGATTACTTTATTTTTTATTATTTATTTTTTATTATTCTATTGTATCAAAATGTCATTCGAAACAAAAGCAAAACCAATCTGTATGATTTTATCAGATGTTGATGGTGTCTTGACGGACGGAACAATTGAGATTGATCATCAAGGCAATGAATCCAAACGTTTTAGTACAGTTGATGGTTATGGGATTCGTCTTTGGTTTCAGGCGGGTTATTCGTTTGGTTTGATCACGGGTCGTCGTAGCGAATGTGTTGTACATCGGGCGAAAGATTTAGGTATTGAAATTATTCGACTTGGAACGTTTGCAAAACGTGAAGCGGTTGAGGAGATTGCGGCTGAATATCGATTGTCTTTGGAACAAATTGCGTATATTGGAGATGATTTGCCTGATCTTCCGGCGATTCGTGTGGTTGGTTTGGGTGTTACTGTTCCGGACGCTCCCAACGAATTGAAAACTGTTGCCGATTATATTACCCAACGACGCGGCGGTTACGGTGCTGTTCGCGATTTAATCGAACAAATTCTTAAATGTCACGGAAAATGGCATCCTTTCTTGTAATGGGGGAAGTGTGATTTGTGATTTATGGTTTGTGATTTGTGTCGCAAGCGAATAATCATTATCGAGACAAGAATATAATTCGCAACACTAATCACAAACCACACATCACACTTCCCTCAATCTTGTTGGTGATTTTGACCGAATTGGTAAATTTATTGTTCTATTTATCGTTCTTGTTGAAATTTTGGAGGACATTTAATTTTTTTTTGGTGGGTATTTTTTACTGGACAGTCTGCAACTGTTGATTCTTTACCGGCATATTTTTTGTTATATTTTGTTCTATCTTCCGAATATTTACAATGTTATGTTCTTTTGCCGAATGGTTTGGAATTTTTGGCGGCAACCGCACAATTGTGGAACAACAGGTTTTCCCTTTTTGTCTTGACTGTATTTTGAAAAAAATAAAAAAAAGTTCTGGGACGAACAGAGATGCCGAATGTCGGGAAATTTCTATTCTTACAGCGAACATTGGCTCAAAAAAATGTGTTGAACATTCTTTTGACATTTGACAACGAATCGGCAATGAATACAATCGTGCTTGCCGTTTGAAAACCATCTGAAAAGTTTTGAACCGGATTGTTTGCATGTTTTTTATTTTGATTTTCCATTGCCCCCTTTGTAATATATTATGTCTCAAGTAACGGAGTACGTTGAAAAGCCCGCGAATGTTCATGAAAATAACGCCGTTCCCAAAATCCAATTTTTACGCGACGTTTTGGTGGAACAACTCGGTTTACCTCGTTTCAATCTCTGGTTTGGTCAGGAATCATCCATACGTTGTGAGGACGCCAGAGTCGTTTTCAATGTTAAGAATCGTTTTGCGATTGACTGGATACGGTCAAATTTTCAACAGGAAATAGAGCAAGCCTTACTGAAAGTTTTTGGTAAAACGTTCCCTGTTGATTTTTCGGCTGTTTCGTCGGAGCAGCCGAAAGGGAAGCATTCGGGACATCAACCCAAACCGATTGTCATGCCTTCTATTCCTCGTCCACACTGTCCGTTGCAAACTCCAGACGCAACGACCAAAGAGGCGAGCAAAGGTCTGATCCGCAAAAATGAAGGTGTTCCGCGTTCTCCCAATAGTCCGCGACGTTTTTCGACGCTTCACACTTTTATTGAGGGTTTGTCGAATCGTCTGGCGTGCCGTGCGGCAACTCTTGCCGTGGAACATCCGGGGCAAATCAATCCGATTTATATTTACGGTCCGACAAGTATTGGCAAAACACATCTTTTGGAAGGGATTTGGTCGGCGGTTCGTCAGCAACGGGGTAGTAAACCGCCGTTGTACATGACGGCGGAACAATTCATTTCGTCGTTTTTGGAAAATATCCAACCTGGTTCGTCTCGCAACGGTCTTTTGGAATTTCGCAATAAATTTTCTGGAATTTCGGTGTTGTTGATTGACGATATTCAATATCTTTCCCGTAAAGACGCCACGCAAACCGAATTCCTTTATATGATTGATACTCTTCGGAATCAGGGAGTTCAGATGGTTTTTACGGGGAATCGTTCTTTGAAAGAGTTGACGGGTTTGCGAAATGAGATTATTTGTCGGCTTGAGTCGGGTATGATTTGCGGAATTGAGTTACCGGAACGCGAGATGTCGTTCCGTATTTTCCAGAACATGGTCGCTCAACGTCAATTACCGATTGGGCAAGATGTTTGCCGTATGGTAACATCGCGGCTTGGAGTTCATGCTCGTCAACTTTCGGGAGCGTTGAACCGGCTTCATGCTGTTTATTTGACGAAAAATGAACCGATTACGTTGGAAATTGCGGAAGAAACTTTGGGCGATTTGATCCGTATTCAACGGCGTGATGTTCGGCTTCAGGATATTGACAAGATTGTTTGTGAAACTTTTGGACTTTCGGAACAAGCCTTGCAATCAAAAAGTCGTGCGAAACAGATTGCGGCACCGCGAATGCTGGCGATGTGGCTCGCCCGAAAATACACACGGTCTGCTCTCTCCGAGATCGGTAAGTATTTTGGCGACCGCTCGCACAGCACGGTTGTAACCGCTCAGAAAAAAGTAGATCAATGGGTTGATCAAAATCATCCCATTCATACCGAACATCGTAATATTACGGAAATGATTCAAAAAATCGAACAAATACTTCAATTGGGTTGATACGATGAACATATTGATAGGACGTTTTGGGGCTTACGAAATAGCGCTTGGACTTGCATTTGGGGTTTTGCTGGGATTTCTTCCGAAGGCAAATCTTTTATTTGTGATATTGGCGATTATCTTTTTTTTGTCCCGTGCCAACATTATTATTGGTGTTTTGGCGACTTTGGTGATTTCTTTTTTTGCACCTTGGCTGTATTCTTTCGCGGACTGGTTGGGGCGTGAAATTCTGATGTCGGCGCAAGGACAACAAATCATTGGAATGTTATTTTGTATTCCGGTGATGCCTTGGACGATGCTGGATCATACGGTTGTTCTTGGTATGTTTTTGTTGGGAGTTCTTCTGTTTCTGCCGGTTTTTCTTGTTGCTTGGATTTGGCTTAAAATTGTTTTACCGAAACCAAAAGAACAACCGCCCAAACCAATTCCCACGAAAACGTAAACCAAAAACATAAACCACGGAAAAGAGTCTTGTCAATAAATGTTTCGGAAAATAAAATATTTTAAAACATTTAATGTTTCTATTGTTTCGATAATTATTATGGTTTAATTAGTTGTGTTATCTGATCGAATTTTTGATTATTGACGAAGAGTGTTCCGACAATTCTGTAACCTTGTGGGCGAAGATTGGGAAACTCTGTTTTGATCCACACCACACCATTGACCGGAATAGACTTAACATCAATAAACACATAATCACTTTGAAGACTCATCGTTGCCGTGCCGTCTTCTGAACCGGCTCCCATTGTTACGGCATTTCGACATTCGAGGGGAATTTCTATTCGCAGCTGCGCGTTCCGAATCTCCGACGAACTATTATTTTCAACACTAAAAGAAAACTCCAACGGTTTGCCAACTGCAACGACTTTACCTTTGTCCGGTTCAATGATCGGTTCGATTTTCAAGTTTACACCGGACTGAGTGCCTCGATGATAAGTTGTTGCGCCGTCAGACAATGGTTGTCCGATTCCTGAAAATCCGGTTCCAGGCGACGTTGATGTTCCGGGCAATGTCGGTGTAACCGTCGAAGGGTCAACCGACGGTAACGGAACCGATGTTCCGTTGATTGGTGGTCGTGTTACCGGTGAAATTCCTTGCGGATAAAATGTGGCAACAGGGTAAATACTTCCGACTGTTCCGGCGCGAAGTGTACATTGAATTGTTACGGTTGCTTTGGGTTGGATTTCGACATCCCAAAACACGGAAGAATTTTCTGTTCGTGTTGGTGTTGGTTGGCTCGCCGTAAACGATGCCAGCGGCGGAACTTCAAACACAACAATACCTTTACCAAGATGTGATGTGGTATTCGTCAACATAATTGTGTACGGAATATCATCTCCGCGTTTGATGACTTTTTCTTGTCCCGGACCGGACAACGTAATACGAATACCGGCGTTGCCCGACCATGTTTGCCGAATCGTTTCACTTCCAACCGTAACACGACGATCAGAACCATCCACGCCCGCCGGACGAATAATTTGTACGGAAATGGTATTCGTTCCGGCGCGGTTTTCACGCGGCGAAAGAATGACCGATGCCTGACCGGACATGTCGGTTTCCTTCTCTTCAATTTGGACAGACGATTGCCCCAACCCCGCTGGAGGACCATTCAAAATCTCATAACGAACAATCCAACCGCTTCGTGGTTGACCATTCGTTTGCCGTAACACTGTTGTTGTCAATATCCGACTGTCACCAACCGGAGCAACCGAAAGACGTGGCAATACCCATTGCGCATCAACCCAATGAATAATCCCAACATCACTCCGCTTCGACCAATCCTTCAACGAAGGAGCAAATGCTGTTACATGTGTTGTTCCTTCACGCATTGAATTAACAGAAATCCAAGTCTGACCTTTGAGAAGATGAAGATCATCTTTTGTTTCCGGCGTTCCCCGATCAAGAGTTTGATATAATTGACTTGTTTTCGTAACAACATAGCGGTCAGTGATTTTTTTGGCACGGACAAAATCAAAATGGAGCGGATCACAAATAGAACCGCCGTCAAATTTTTGCATTGCCCCAACACCTTCGAGTGTCCATTCGATTTTTTCGTTCGTAATTAAACGATCACGACTACCAAGATAACTGGAAATCAAAACAACTTCGCTGCCAATCGGTGCAATTTGTTCGCGTGGAGTCATTAAAATGGCGGGTCCTTCAATCGGAACCGTCGGCAATGCGTAACCGCCGGTTTCCGCAAAAACAGGTTTTGGCGTTGCGTCCGGCGACGCAATAATTGCCGTATTAATTCCTCGTGCCGCCGGATGTATTATTGTTGCCGTCGAACCGTACTGCGGAATTCCGGCAATACCGGAACTTGTACCCGATTGCACCGCACCAAATTGACCGGGTAACTGATTTGTTGGTGTTGTTGTTACGGATGTTGTGCCGGGAAAAACTGTTGCGCCGGAATCAACCGACGATGGAATCGGTGTTGCGGTTAAGGGAGTTGCCGAAGCTTGCGGTGTTTTTCGCCGACCCAATAAATCACAATTCGACGGCAAAATTCCTTCCAACGGACAAGATTCAAACAACCGTTCGCCCTTCGGATCAAAACCGCTTCGCGGTAACGATTGACAACCGACCGCGCAAAATAATCCAAAACCCGCAAAAAGCAGGCTCCAAATCAAAATCCGGTTGATCGGATAAATAGTCATTGTCAATATCGCCGTTAATATAACCTTAGTTTGCGGCTATAACCGTAACCAATAATATTTTTCGTTTCGCACGTGATACGATTCCGTGTGTGTTGCGGTAATTCGCGAATATGTTCCCGTTTCCGTTCAACATATTCCACACAACATAGAAACGCCACGCCATGTTTTGCGCGCTTCTACTGACATACCATAGGTCATGATAAGTGAAACTGCATTAAATTTTCTGATTTCGTAGAAATTTCCGTGAAATTTTCGTCGTTACGGTTAGAACAATCCATAAAAAAGTTGTAAACAGAACAATCCAACTTTTATCAGAAATCCCCAAAAGAAAAAGGAAATAGGAAAGCGAATAGAGAATGAGTTTGTTTGAACCACATAGGAATTAATGATGCGTGGTCGTCATAACAAACCCGTGTTCGTTGAACGTCATAAAGATATTTTTGGACATAAAATAAAAATGTAACGTTCAGACTTGTGTTTTTATTTCATGAATATTTCAACGGAATTTTCGTTAAAAGATTAACATCTGGTAGGCGACCTTTGACGAAAAGATCGCCTATCAATCGTTGTCATAATGACAACAAATTTAATATCACGGTAATGTTACCGGTTCTCCATCGTTGGCGTCTGCAAGGCGGTACAATATATTTGTTACAGGTGTTGTAACGGACAAAACACGTGTTGAGCCATCGCCAACCAAAAAGGGACAAACTCCCGGATGATAACTGCCAAAACCAAACTCAAATGCACCACTAAAGGCTTCTGTTGCCGAACCGTCTGATGCGACTGTACCATAATTCATTGGAGACAACAGAAATTGTGTTGATCCATGCCTGAATGTCCGAGCGGAGCCAACAGATTTCCAACCGTTGACAGTGAGATAAGAACAATCCGAACGTCGTCCTGATGTTCCGGTGGAAGCTCCTGTCGTAGCCGTACCATCTCCGTCACATTTACCCAATGCGAAGGGAGGAATATGTTTTTCGCCAACAATAAGTTGATTACTGGTTCCATCTCCCCACCAAGCCATTGTGTCCCGCGGTGACCAAGCTCCAACCGCTTTACTATCTGCCGAGTCAAAAGTTGTTGCGGTACTGGCAAGCGGAATCTGCGGTAATGCAACACGAAATGCTCCATGACTGTTTGTTAAGATTTGGTTCGGTTTATGAAGATCGGTACATTCATACCAGTTAGGTCCCAGGGACTCGTATCGGCAATAAAACACCATGGCGTAATCGCCACAAGGACCACTAGCTGGAAAAGTAGTTGAATTGACATTATCTTTGGAATCAGCCGAGGCGTTGTATGTTGAAAACTTTTCGCCTCCGCTACCACGTCGAGACGGGCAACGATAAGCGGAAACCGAAGAAATACGTTCCCTATCTTCTGACGAAACCGCATTGATCCACCATTGAGCGTTACACGGAAGTTCGAAACCTTTGTACGTTGTACTTCCAACGGTTGCTCCAGTTCGATTGGAAAAATAATCGTAAAGGGCTTGTTGTTCGATGAACGGATAGATCAACACCCACAACGACGCTCCATCATAACCAACACTACAAGGAGGAAGTCCTTGATTGGTGTCGTGGAAGTTATGAACACCGATCCCAATTTGTTTCAGCGAATTTTGGCATTGCATTCTCCGTGCTGCCTCTCTTGCTGCTTGCACGGCTGGTAACAGAAGAGCGATTAAAACACCGATAATCGCAATCACGACAAGAAGTTCGACTAACGTAAAGCCGAATCGCAAAGAGTGTGAAAGAGTTGAGAGTTTTGCGGAATAGCGTCGAAAAACCGACCAATCTCCACTATCCGTTATCCACTTTCCACTCCAGCTAGCCCCCCCCCCCCTGGTTTGTGTATTTTACCAGATTTAACATTTGGATTTTTGAAAAAAATATTGCAAAAATCCCGACAACACATTTCACTAAATTTTCCATTGTCAAGTTCCTTATTTACAAGGTTTTTTGAAATCATCGCGAAACGTTTACCGCAAAACAACACAGTAAAACGACGTAACGCGATTGAGTAAGAATCAAAGTGTACAAGAAAAAAAAAGAAATGTCAATCAGAATTTTAGTTTTGCCCAAAAAAATTCCGCAATATTGTGGTGTTATACTCAAAATGAGGATATTTACATTTTTTTTCGGTTTCGCAACAACGGTTGAGCAAGAGAGTTTTCGTTTTCTGTTTCTGCTTTTGGTTCGATAATAATAGAAGGAGGTTGTCCCCAAGGAGAATAACTTTTTTGAGCAGGTTTTTTCAATGTTTCGCCG
>JAIRTV010000576.1 GCA_031254675.1 Planctomycetaceae bacterium
GGACGTATGGATTTGGCGGTGGAATATGCCGGAAAGTCTTATGTGATTGAAATTAAGATAATTTATTACTACAATACGCCAGCCACTGTTCGAGAAGAAGGTCTGGAGCAGATTCAGCAATATCGTGACCGGATCGACGCTTCGGCTCCCGCTTATCTGGTAATTTTTGACCGCCGCCCGCAGGCAAAAGAATTGTCGTGGGATGAAAGAATTTCGTGGACAGTTGATGAAAAAAGCGGCGTCATTATATTGGAATGTTGAGACTTTATTTCTTCTTTTGTCATTTTTCGAAATTTCTTCGTGTAATATTTAGAACATCTTGTGAACAAACGCACCTAACTTTCTCTTATATATCCTCCAAGGAGAAAGAGTACACTAAGACATAATAATATAATCACAACACCAAATATAAACATTTTTACAGATGATTGAATATTTAGTGTATTATTATTTACTTTTTTGAATTTATGATAGTTCAATAAATACGAAACAATATTACTGCCGCCGTTAACTGTATATTCGTAACCCCATCGGAATAATAATGCATAGACCAAGAAGGCAATAGGTAAAAGAATGTGAATGAAAATATCCATATTTTTCCATTTTAAAAGATACAAAAAACAATTACACAATTATTTTGTATTTCGTTTATTTAATGATTTAGGGCATAAATGTTTCAAATATTTGTCTAACGATTGAAATCCAATGTTCAAAGATTTTTTGTACTTTATTTATTCAAGGTCTAGTGGAGACAGGTACCAAAATTATAGGAATGAACCTGAGAACTTGCTCTTACGGTTATGCTGCCAATAGCCGACTTTGTCTCTGTTTCCAGCCGGCAATCTGACTCCGAACTCATTGCCCCTCCAACTCCAAAACAAAACGGAGACATTGATCTGTTTTCCGGTCAATTAGATCAAGTCTCCGAATTCGCGATATTTTTTTGTGGGTTGGTTTAGTGTGTTACGGCGTAAACTAAGATGTTGGTTCCGATTTCGAGGGCGGAACGATCTTTGAGACCATAAGCGTAAGCGTGTGGGAATTGCTCCCAACCGTTGCCAAGATCAAACCGGCTATAAATCACGCCGGGTTTGCCCTCAAACATAATCGCTTCCAACTCCGGTCGCTCCAACTGACCAAAATCTTCATACGTACGCGGCGTATAATCGGCTTTGGTAATAGTAAACTGATTGTTGTAAAGCGGATGATCAAACGGAATCGGTTCGAGGGCTTGATCTGGAAACGCTTTGCGAATTTCACGCCGGAACGAAGAATCAAACGAACTCCGACCACAACACGCATCCGCCAAGAAAATACCACCAGCCTTGACAAATTGCCGCAACCGTGTGATTTCCTCGTCCGACCAAACAAAATCACGGTGTCCCGTCATGTACCACAACGGATAAGTCAACGCCGCTTGATCCTTCATCTGAACATTCTGACGTTTAAATTTAACTTCCATTGTTGTGTTTTCTTTGACGAATTTCATCAGATTATGAACGGCGTCAGGATCAGGATCCCAATCTCCCTCGTGAACAATCTGAGCAAACACAAAATCATCACGACTTGGTGCGCCTTCTTCGTGATAAACTTTTGATGTACTCAAAAATCGTCCCAATTGGAATGTTCCCAGCATATAGGTTACGATATTCGCACCGACTTGGCGAGCAAGATCAATCGTCATTCGTGTTCCGCGATCATGTTCGTGACCGTCCCAACCGCAAGTCATATCGGCAGTCGAGAAAATAACCGCATCACGGCAACCAATTTCAATCGATTCAAGACTCGGCTCCGCCGAATATTCGGTTCCGTCGCCTTTTTTGTAGTTGAACTGCTGATTTAACTTGTAATAGGATGCGAACACCGGATTGTCCGGTAACATCTTTTGCATTGGACGTTGCGGAAAGATCAGTTTCATTTCGCGCCGGAACGATTCGGTGAAATCCTTCCAACCACAACACGCATCCGCAACAATTGTTCCGCCGTCAAGAACATACCGAGCCAAATCTTCGCGTATTTTGTCGGTCAATTCGAATTTGTTATGACCGGCGACAAGCAACGCCGGAAGTTCGCGTGGGTCGTAAGAAAAAGCAGACAAATCCGATTCAACGCCGCGATAATTGATACCAAGTTTAGAATTTGTCCAATCGAGCAATGTTTTCACATCGGCGGGATCGGTCATCCAGTCGCGATACATTGTTTGCTTACCGTCTTTAACAATAAAGCGGGGAGCACCGAGAGCCAATTTTCCGATTAACGATGGTGGACTTGGCGGGCGTTTTTTTTCACTTCGGCGAAGCGGTGTTACGGGCAGAGGAAGAGGAGCAAAACCTTCGCCACCGGTTTGTGTGGCGTTGACGGCTTTTGGTGGAGGACCGCAATCAATGGGACCGGTATTTTCTTCTTCCGCAAAAACCACATTGGTAACAAGTTCCGGTGTTACAACCGCTCCTGTAGTCGAAACACTGACCGCCGCAGTGACATGACCAATTTTTTCCAAAAAATTTCGCCGCGAACGACGAACACCTTCTCGATTCGAATTTGGTTGGGACGCTTTCATAGATTTAGACTCCGAAATGAGGTTTGGTACAAAAGATCGAAAAAACAATTTATTCGATCAAAATAGACATTCTTACAGATATTATCATGTTTTTTTGTTTGTTTCAAGAGAATTTTCTCCAATCTCCCAATAATTTAATATTTTTTTGAAACGAAGGTTGTATTCTTCTTTTTGCACACCCCACATTGCGTTCAACCCCGATAAGATGGTACAATCGTGAAATTATTGTCGTTATTGTTTGCTCAGCGGAATTCTTAACTCACTTTTAGGAAAAAACTGCCAAGAAAAAGCAAAAATCATAAACGTTATCGAATTTCACAACCTTTATACGAAAACAATTATTTTATGGGTATTGTGGGTGATTTACGGATTCTCTATCACATGGCAATTCGTCCGATTCGCGGTAAAAATCACGCGGAACGAATGAATCATTTTTATAGTGGTCAAGCGGCGGATTACGATGATTTCCGGCGGCGATTGTTGCGTGGGCGTGAAGAACTTTGGCAGAAGATGCTTGATTCCGAACCGTATAACAACACCGTTTGGATGGATATGGGCGGCGGGACTGGTTCCAATTTACACTTTTTCGGTAACACTATTGATCAACTTAATAAGATTTATGTTGTTGATCTTGCTGGTTCGCTTTTGGAGGTTGCGGATCAACGGATTCACGAAAGTGGTTGGACGAACATCGAAACAGCTAATGCTGACGCAACAAATTTTCTGCCTAAAGAGGGTTCGGTTGATGCGATTACGTTTTCTTATTCTTTGACGATGATTCCTGATTGGTTTGCGGCGATTGACCATGCTTGGAATATTTTGAAGCCTGGCGGGCGAATTGGTGTGGTTGATTTTTACGTTTCGCGAAAATATCCTTTGGCGGGTCATACCAAACACAGTTGGGCGAAACGGATGTTTTGGCCGAATTGGTTTGCTTGTGACAATGTGTTTCCGTCGCCGGATCATGTTCCTTATCTCCACCGCAAATTCGAACCTGTCCTATTTGAAGAACGGCTCACACGTATTCCTTGGTTTCCTGTTCCGTTTTTCAAAATGCCGTATTATTTGTTTATTGGGCGGAAACAAAATTGATAAGACTTTTTCTTTGACCTCTTCTATTTCACTTTGATACTTATTTTGGCGGTGATTTTATTTGAACACGGAACACAGGAATCACACAGAAAAAATAACTAAAATTCTGTATGATTCCGTGATTTTTGTGTTCAAAACGACAAAGCGAAAATCTCAAGAATGAAGAGTATCGTTTGGCTGATAGACTATATTAAATTATTGTACCATCATCAGACGCAACATGACGGGCAACGATTCACACAAAGTAATTGCCTTATGGGTCAAGGAATATTCGTTACAAAACGATAATATTACTTTTTTCACGGATTGGTTTTCCCACATCGAATGTTTGAACATTTTTACCGTTTTTAATATTGATTGTCAACGGTGTTGTTGAGACATCGGTGTATATTTTATTGATCAAATAATAAATCTCTATTTTTTGGGATGGTGTTTTATTTTTTCCGTTGGAAGTTTGTTGTTCGTTTTGAACTTGTTCTGTTTTGGTAACAACTATTTTGTATTCTCCAACCGGTACACCGGAAAATTTACCGTGTGTTTTGAGAACAACATTGCCTTTGGCATCGGTATTACCGGCGATGACCCATTTGGTGTTACCGGAATCAACGGAGTGGAGCATTACGAAAGCGTCTGCCAATCCATGATTATCCTGAGTTATTGTCAAGATACACGGTTGAAGATCGGGAAGGTCTTGGGGACGCGACGAGTCGCCGCATCCGCTGAAAACAAATATCGAACAGAAAACAAAATTCGATAAAATTAATTTGTATAACATTTTTTATTGTGTTTGAAAATATAATGGTTTCGAGTTAATTTAATTCAATGTTTGACTTTCGCCGCCGTCAATTGTTCCGTAGGCGCCCCAAATACCGTAAGGACTTGGACCGGTTAATTGTTGTACATCAGTTAGAGTTCCGGTGTTGATGGTATTGGAAATAAACCGTACCGAACCGTCTAGCAATCCCACATTCACGCCGCCCGTGTGGTA
>JAIRTV010000644.1 GCA_031254675.1 Planctomycetaceae bacterium
TGGCGTTTGACCCACCAATCGTCTTTCCGGTCAACCGGCGTCAACGCGACATTTTGGGCATAGAGCGAAGAAGCCAGAACAAAAACAGTCAAGAAACACAAACTAACAATTTGCAACAATTTTGTCATTTTCATAAGATTCATTTACGGAGTTAAATTGACAGAGTTAAAATGGGAACATCACTGATTCGCCTTTCCAAACGGCTCGAATCCTCGAAATCCAATACCCAGATATTGGATTTCAAATTTATTTAATTCAACAGTTTACCAAACGTCTTATAAATTGGCAACATCTCTCAAATTAAATATATTTATTTAGTCAAAAAAATTCGTCAAAAAATTTCCGACATTTACGTATGAGTTTTGAAATTCGCGACGACGGCAACGGCTAGATCAGCGAAATTGGAAGAAAAGAAGACATTCCATGACTGCTGTTCTTCTTAACGATAACATCAAAACATATTTTTAACGATAACAAACTTCCGATTCATTGTCAAGCCGAACTATTTCAAGGTTTCGTTTATTACTTCGAGAGGTTTGGCGCGTATTCCGACGAAGTAATTGATCGAAAAATCATTTTTGATAACGTTTTAAAAACCCGTCTAAGGCGTTGATAACATCTTCTGGCGCATCTTCAACAAGATAATGATGTGCGTCGTTGAGGCGATGAACATCCGCTTCGGGATAAAATTGAAGAAAGCGTTTAAGATAGTCCGGTGTGAAACACCAATCCAACATGCCCCAAATTAAACAAACCGGTTTATTACGAAATTTTGGTAATGCGTCTTCAATATTGCTAAGTGTTTGATAAGTTGGGTGTCGTGGTGAAAGCGGAATATCCAGAACAAATCGATACAATGCTGTTCGATGTTTCCAGGAGTTGTAGGGAGCAGTCAATCCGTCGCGAACTTCTTTTGGCAAACCTTGTCGTTTGGCAACCGCCATGATGGTTGCCCATTTTGCGAAGACGTTGAAGCCTTGAACCAGCAGCCGCCCTAAACCGGGAATTCGGCACACTCGAATTCGGAATGGACATTGAAATCCACGAAACGCTGCGGTGTTCATCAGCACGAACCGGTCAAATCGATCCGGCAACCGAACCGCTGTTCCCATTCCGATTGCACCGCCCCAATCATGGGCGATTAGTGTTATTTTCTGCAAGTCCAATCCTTCAATCAATTGGCAAAGATCATTGATTCGGCGTTCCAAGGTGAACGGATAAGATGATTCGTCCGGCATGTCGGATAAACCACAACCAAGGTGATCAACCGCAATGACTCGATAACGATCACGAAATGCTGTAATGAGATTGCGCCAATAAAACGACCAGGTTGGATTGCCATGAACCAACAACAAAACTTCGCGATGTGTTGCATTTCTTGGGCGTTGTTCGTCAAGATAATGATACCGAAAACCGTCGATATCAAAAAAATGAGATTCAAAAGGGTAAAGTTTTGTCATTTGACCATTACGCTGATTTCTGCGATTTGGGGGGCTTGTTTTGTTTTTTTGTGGGAGGCGGTGGTTTTATGCCTAGTAGTTGCATGGATTTCAGCAATGCGTTTTTGTCCTGATGGACTTCGCCGGAACACGAAACACCACAAAGTATTGAGGAACACCGTCCATGAACAATAACGCACATTTACCCGTTTTTGCCCTTGTTATTTTATTTCAGACTCCAACATTTTGGTTTTGATTTTTTTCTAATAATGGGTACGAGGTGGCGACATGATACATGATAATGAAGTGGTGATTATTTTTTATATTTTGCTTTGATTTTTTCTTTTTCTCTTTTCTTTTTTTCTTTTTCGCGTTTTTTTCGGGCGTCATTTTTTTCTTGTGAGGAGAGTCGTTTTCCTGTACCTTTTTTTGGTACGGAAATTCCGCCGGCGGGATTTTTGCCGAGAGATTGTGTCATTTGTTGCAACGCCGCCATTCGGTCGCGTCCACTCATTGAGGACATGGATCGCATCATATCTGCCATTGGCAGGAATGATTTGATGAGATCGCTTACTTGTTGAGGTTGTACGCCGGCGCCGGCGGCAATTCGTCGTCGTCGGCTGTAATCAATGATTTTTGGATTTCGTTTTTCTTCCGGCGTCATGGAATCAATAATTCCGCCAACACGTTTCATTTCTTCGTCGGCATCGACATTCATTGTTCCCATCATTTTCGTGATTTCTCCCATTCCTGGGATAAATCCTAAGATTTTGCTGAATGATCCGAGACGTTTTGCTTGTCCCATTTGGTGTCGAAAGTCGTCGAGGGTGAATTCCCCTTTTAGCAATCGTTCTTGTTGTTTTTCGATTGCTTCTTTGTCGAGTTTTTCGGTTGCTTGCTCGATTAACGTCAACACGTCACCCATTCCGAGAATACGTCCTGCCATTCGGTTGGGGTGAAATTCTTCGATGGCGTCGATGAGTTCGCCGGTTCCGATGAATTTGATGGGAACACCGGTGATATGTTTTACGGACAAGGCGGCGCCGCCACGAGTATCGCCGTCAAGTTTTGTCAGAATCACGCCGTCTAATTCGAGGGCGTCGTTGAATGCTTTTGCGCTGTTGACGGCGTCTTGACCGGTCATCGCGTCAACAACAAAATAGACGTGATCGGGTTGTAATTGTCGTTCGATTCTCTTTAGTTGTTCCATCAATTCTTCGTCGATATGCAAACGTCCTGCTGTATCGAGAAAGAGAACATCAATTCCAAGTGAAATAGCTTTTTGTGTGGCATCTTGACAGACTTGTACGGGATCTTTGCTGTTGCGGTCAACATGAACAGGTATGCCGATGGATTGTCCGAGAATTTCGAGTTGATCGATAGCTGCTGGACGTTGAAGGTCAGCGGCGACGAACATTGGTTTTAAGTTTTGTTTT
>JAIRTV010000477.1 GCA_031254675.1 Planctomycetaceae bacterium
TTTGATTTAACCAAAACATGGAGTCAAAAAGATTATCCATTGATTGAGGTTGGGATGTTGGAGTTGAATCGCAATCCCGAAAATTATTTTGCCGAAGTTGAGCAAGCCGCATTTGATCCGGGCAATGTTGTATCGGGAATTGGTTTTTCGCCGGATAAAATGTTGCAGGGGCGGTTATTTGCGTATGCGGATGCGCATCGTTATCGGCTTGGTGTGAATTTTGAGAGTTTGCCGGTGAACGCCCCGAAATGTCCAATGCACAATTATCACCGCGACTGCGCAATGCGTTTCGACGGCAACGGCGGCGGAACTGTTAATTACGAACCAAATAGTTTTGGCGGTCCTGTTCAGAACAAAACGCTCAATGAACCTCCGCTGCATCTTGACGGAGCGGCGTTTAATTTTGACCATCGTGAAGACGGCGATTATTACACTCAACCAGGTGATCTTTTCCGGTTGCTTCCGAAAGAAGAACAAGAACGGTTAGCGCAAAATGTTGCCGAATCAATGGACTGTGTGCCGCAGGAAATTCGTGTTCGTGCGGTTGCCCGATTCTATCAAGCGGAAAAGCAATGCGGACTTGGTATTGCGAAACACTTGGGTATTGACGAAAAGTTAATCGTTACCGAAGTGCAACGTCAACAACAAACCAAATCCTAACAGTGTTCGTTCTTTATGGTGTAACGTCATTTCAACACGATTGACGTTACACTTTATTTCTATTTTTATTAACGCAAATAGTTAACGGACAAAAATCTCGCTCGTTTTATAAAATTCGTTGCGAAAAATTTCTATGGAAAGATGACAATAATTTTAACGGTATCAATGGAACGTTTTTTCTTGTTTCGACGATGAAGGAAATTTTATTTGGAGTGAGTGGTGGGATTGCGGCTTATAAATCGGCGGCGGTTGTGAGTCGTTTGGTGCAGCAAGGGTTTGGTGTTACGGTGGTGATGACCGATTCCGCTACGGAACTTGTTTCGCCGAAAACATTTGAAGCATTGAGTGGGAGGCTGGTACAGACTTCTGTTTTTCGTACAGACCGGATTCACGCCCATATTGAACCGGCGCGAGAAGCTGATCTTTTTTGTATCGCACCGGCAACCGCAAATATTTTAGCCAAAGCCGCTCATGGAATTGCCGACGATTTATTGAGTACACTTATTCTCTCGTTTGAAGGGACATTGCTTTTTGCGCCGGCAATGAACACGGCAATGTGGAACAAACCGTCCGTTCAACGTAATGTCCGGCAACTTGTTGAAGATGGAAGTTTGATGATTGGTCCAGTGTCGGGACGATTAAGTTGCGGTGAAACCGGAGTTGGTCGTATGGTCGAACCCGAACAAATTGTTGCGGAAATCATCCGATTAACCACCGCATCTAAGACGTAAGAAGAAAAATAACGTTCACTTCAATTCATACGACGGCACTGGAATTTGTGGATAACCCATTGTATTTTCACGCAATGTGGCACGATAATTGGCGTCTTGTAAAAAAGTGTTACGGCGGTCGGTTGCCGGAATTGTTGTTGTATAAATTCGGATTTCTCCGTTATGCGATGTTACAACTTCTTCTCGCCAATCGCCAAGAACATCACCGATTAACCGAATCCTGCCTTCAAACCGCATCGTGTCAACATCAACGCTTTTATAAGACGGAAAATCAACAGGACGACCACCATGTATTAGTTCGCGTTGTAAATCCGCATCCCACCACACCGCATCGGGATTCAAATTTTTGCGCGAAAATTGTTCGGGAATATCAAGAACTTCACCTTTAACGTTGCGCAACCAGCGTAACTCTTCACTATCGCGTTCGCCATTCCACAATTCGTAACCAGATTGTGAAGCATCAATATCTGAACAAAAACCTTGACCGTGAATATGGGTTGTCGGAAAATCGATGCCCCAGAT
Organism: Planctomycetaceae bacterium; assembly: GCA_031254675.1. Lineage (GTDB taxonomy): Bacteria > Planctomycetota > Planctomycetia > Pirellulales > Thermoguttaceae > WRKP01. The sequence goes on from JAIRTV010000477.1 coordinate 1,914, forward strand.
AAACTCACCGTTTTTAGAATCGACCATACAAATTCCGTTTTTCGGTTGACGTGTTTCGATACCATAAAATATTTCAAGACCAGGGCGTTGCGGATCAAGATCGCCAATATAAACATGATCGGGATGTCCTAATTTTGTACACCAAAGCACAGAACCGTCGTCGTCCAACACGGTGGAGCCGAGAATCACTTCATCCCGACCATCACCATCAAGATCAACCGCATGAGTTGTATGCGCTCCTTGCCCCCAAAGTTCACGTTGCCAACGATTATCGAAACGCCAGAGTTCTTCTAGTTTATTGTCGCAAAATTGATAGGCAATCGCAATCATTCGCGTGTAAGTTCCGCGAAGTACGATAATTGCCGGCGTTTTGCCGTCAAGATACGCAACACAAAGTTGGTTACGGGATGCTGTATTATAACTCAGTCCGTTACGATCCGGCCAATCAATTTTTGTGCGTTCTTTACCGGTTTTACCGTCAAGAATCGAAAGATATTCCGCACCGCTGTAAACTCTTTTTGTTACGTTGCGCGGATCAAAATCCGGCGGAGCCGTTTTGACCGCCACTTCGGCGCAACCGTCCCCGTCCAAATCCGCAACAATATATGGCGAATACCAAATTCCCCGTTCAATTCCCCAACCCAGGTCTTTTTCCCACAAAAATTGCCCGTTCGCATTGTATGCCTGTAACCGAAATGTTTCGGAACTCTCTTTCCAATAATTAATGTACGGATCAATATTCGAGTTCGGTGATTTTATCACATAATCAAGTTTATGATCACCGTCTAAATCGGCAAACGCAATAAATTGAAACGATTTTTCGTTTTTCAACGGAATCGAAAGATAGGGTTTATCGGTTGACGTAACGGCAATTGTTTTTGTACTGTTTTCACCGACACGCACAAACCATTGACAACTTCCGTTATTTGGAACTGTTTTATCGATAAAATCGGTTGTTTTTGTAACCGGTTTATCTGTCAATTTGATTTCCTTACCGTCAGGATTGATTCGATAAACATGAAATTCTGTATCGGGTTTATCATTGTTGAGTAAACGCCAACTAAGATAAACACCGTCCGCTGTTTTCAAAGCAACAAGCCCACGATCTAATTTTTCCTCAATCCGTTCTCTTGCAAAACCGTTGACTTTTTTCCCAGACTGTTTCAAAATTTGCGGCGATGGTCGTTCAATACTCAATTCGCCGATTCGAAATACTGTATCAGGATCAGCAGAAATAACGGGACAAAAACTATCAACTCCCTCCGGAATCGTCAAATAAACATGCACATTTGCCCAATCGTTTCCTTCTTCGAAAACAGACGGAGCGAACGTTCCATTAGCGATGCGACTGCCGGAAGCCAAACCGGATTTGCAAGGCAAAATTTCCAACGAAACCTTACCACGGTCAAGTTTCACCCAAAATGAAACAAAAAATTGCTCTCCCGATTTAACAGCAATCGCTGTTTGCGGAAAAAGTGTTGTTTTTCGTTCAGAATTACCTTCGATCAACAATGTCGCATTTCCGTTAAATTTAACGGAATTGTCCACAGAAAGAGCGTTTGATAATTTACCGCGTGAACGGAGCAGCCAACTTTTTGCAACATTTTCCGAAGCAACCGGATATTCGAAACGACCTTTGCCAACCGCTGGAATCTTGGCTATTTGGTCAATATTCAATTCGATTTTTCCGGTTTTAATCAAACTGAAATCGGATGCGGAAAATGTCGATTGACCATGTCCGACCAATCGCGGCATAATTTTGTAACCGTTTCCAGCGGGAACAACAAATTCTGTTTCGAGAACACGTTGATCGGTTTCTCCTCGTAGAGAATCGCTAGCGAGTGTCCAGTCGATAATTTTTCCGTCTGATCCGAACAACGCCGCTGTGATACTTGTATTGCCGGAACCTTTGAAGTTACGAATTGTTGCGGAAAGTAAAAACGTTTCACCTGCTTCAGCCGGAAACGCTTTACTGAGTACAACCGCCCAATCTTGCGAACTAACCGCTTCAACATTGACCATGTCGCCGTCGATTTTGATTGTTGCGGTATTGGGTTCACGTGACCAGATTTTTTCCGCTTTGAGTGGAATTGATTGATTCTCCGCTTGAACCGGAAGAGCAAACAAGACCAAAAACACAAAACTAACAATAAACATTTTCATTTTTGTTTCTCCTAAGTAAAAAAAAATAAAGTAACAATCCATGAATAATTTTTGTTTTTATATTTTAAGCAATCATTTGATTGATTGGAGAGATGGGGAATAGGTGTCGCAAGCGAATAATCATTCTTGAAACTACAATTCTGCTTGCGAAATTTTTAATTCGAATCTTTTTCTGTACGCAAAAATCCGAGTAGAATATTGACATTTTTCACAAAAACGGTGTTGTTGATGACGGGTATTTTTTCGTCCGATTTCGCTGATTTAAGTTTTTCTTGTGTTACCCACGCTCCACGTTGATCGATAGCGTTGATTACCGTAGCAACATTTTTTGCATTGGAACGCGGCAACGAAAGATGATGATAATTGTTCCGCAATATCTCCAATTGTTTCAGACGATCCGATTCATTTTGTTTCAATAAACTGTCAACTTGAACAGGTTTGAAATCAATCACAAAAGCGTAATGTGTTGGCATATCCGCGTCCGAATAGGTCAATTCATAATCTTTCGTAAAATAAAGTGGTTTGTTGGTTCGCAATTCGTAAAATCGTGCGAGTTTGCCGTCGGAACGTCGGGAACGTTCCAGATAGGCGGTTGCTTTGGGAATCGGTTCGAGATATTTTTTGTTTCCTGTAAAAAGATACAATTCGATCAACGCTCTCATAATTCCTTGTGATTCACCGCCGGTAATGGATGCCGGTTCAAATTTTCTTGCCCAACATGGTCGCATTTCAAAATCATATTGTTGCGCCCAAGCCGGTTGTGGTTCCGGCATCTGAGCGAGAATCATAAAATCGCCAAGACGCTTGGCGGCTGTAACATATTTTTCGTTGAGACACAACTGATTCTCTTTTTTCGTACCGTAAATTTCTGAGGCAACAAAAAAAACGCGATTGATATCACGCGCCAAATTATCGTTGAACGTATAAAATTTGTAATAATTTTTCTCATGAGTTGGTTCTGTTCCTTCCGGTGGATAATTTGCCGCCTTGACCGAATAAACAGTGTTATCGCGTTGTTCACCGGAAAAACCTTGCGGAAATGCTCCGTTGGGAAATTGCGTTTCAATTAATTTGTCCAAAGCATACAATGCCGCTTCGTGAATTTTTTCGTCCGAAAATCCCAACGCTTCATCCAATTCCATGAGGAATATTGTTGCGGATTGTGTTGTATCGTCGTCAAGTGTTGAAACATTTTTGACGTTCTTTGATGTTTGGGCGGAATCAACTCGATAATTTTGTGTTTGACGTCGCTTTTCATCGAAGTAGATCGGATAAGTCCAGCCGCCGCTTCGCAATTGCCCACGTACCAGACAATTTCCGGCGCGGTGTGCCGCGTCAAGATAATAAGAATCACCGGTAACACGATAAGCGTTGAGCAACGTCAATCCAATTGTTGGCGTTCCCGGCGGCTGCACCCAAACCGTTTGGGCATCCGCTACATTTTCGCCTTCGCGTAACAAAAGATCAGACGAATATTTCCAAAGATATCCGCCTTCGGTGGCAACATGTTCGCTGTAAAACTCAACCGCTTTTCGTAACGTTTTCCGTGCTGATTCTGTTGAATTTGCGATTTGATCTTCGGCAAAAAGGAAAGAAACGGAAATAGAAAAACAAACAATCACTCGACTTAACAGACACCTTTTCATTGTAGTTCCCTAAAAAAGTTACGGTTTGCACCAAAAAACGCAATCGTCCATTTTAAGAACATAAAATGGACAACGACCTTTTCGTTTGTATTGTTATTGTGTTTGTTTCGTAAGTTCAAAACAAATCACACAAACGATTATAACACAAAATCGGCAATTATGTTATACGCCGAAAGTAGGTCTCTCCTGGCAATATAACAGAATTTTATGAATGATCATTTTCTAAGAATTGATTTTTTGAAATTCAACCAACGTAAATCCAGAAAATGATCGTACTTTCATAGTTTTTCTCCTTTAAAAATGAGAAATTGAAGTTTTACAGATTACATAACAAATAATCTGCTTTGTTGCAAAGTTGGGAAAACGTAACGCCGAGAAACGGCAACAGAAATATCGCTCGCAGATTTAGGAGCGACACGCAACTAATGATAGGTTCATTCCCATCAGCAAAATGGTGCGTTACAGTTTAACATGTAACGCTGAATTACACCCACGAAATCACACGCGACGCTCCCTTATCGGGAGCTGCGCAACTATGTGATTTCAAAATAATTTTCTACCCGGAAAATCCGGTTGCTGTGTAGAAAATTACAGTTCGCCTAAGCGACATTAGTTTTGTTGACGTACTCGATATTGTTAATACCCGAACAAAAATTCGGGCAATTTATTCTTCAAAATA
>JAIRTV010000046.1 GCA_031254675.1 Planctomycetaceae bacterium
CAATCCTTGTTCTTAAGAAATCAATTAAATATTATGAAGCCGATCCAACAGATAGCACCGCTTTTCCGCCGGTAATGCCGCACCTTTATGTATGATCGTGGTCTTCGTACCGATGTTCCGGCATCTACTGGAAGATACACGCCATCTTTTGTTCGGTAATGGTACGGTTCAAGCATTTCCGGCAACCGTACCATTTAAACCGGTTTTGTTTGCTTTGAGGGGTTGTTAACGACGGTTAAACTGCTGAAATTTCATAACAATTTGATATATTTACAAATTGATTTTGCGATCTTACAATCCCATAACATTGTCCATGGCATAGAGTCCCGGCGGCTTTCCGAACAAAAATTGTGCGGACTCTAACGCTCCTTGGGCATAACAATCACGATTGGACGCTTTGACGGTAATTTCAAGCGTTTCACCCAATAAACCAAACATAATGGTGTGTTCGCCGGGATTGTCGCCAATACGAACAGCATGAAATCCAATTTCGTTGCGAGAACGTTCGCCAATATTGCCATTCCGACCGTGTTGCAATAGGGTATGTCCCATTTCTTTCGCAATAATTGTACCAAATTTCAACGCCGTACCGCTTGGAGCGTCCACCTTGAATCGATGATGTTTTTCAATAATTTCCACATCGGTATCTTTGTTTTTGAATGTTCGTGCGGTTAGTTCGCAAAGTTTCATTGCCATGTTCACCATCAAACTCATGCTGGGCGAATACAAAACCGGTATTTTTTTTGCCGCCAAACAAAGTCGGTTATATTGATCCGGTGTAATTCCGGTTGTTGCGAAAACCAACGCCGTTTCACGATCAAGACAATTTTGAATCAACATATCCGTACATTTTGGCGACGAAAAATCAATCATGACATCGACTTTTTGTTCCCAATCGGCGGTAATCGAAACCCCAATCGGTTTAATTCCCGCTGTTTCTCCCGCGTCGGAACCAATTTGAGGATGTGTTGCCGCTTCAAGCGCAACAGCAATTTTAAACGTTTCCTTTGCTGCCGCCAACGCAACAATCCGTTGCCCCATTCGACCGGCAACACCATTAATACCAATTCGTATCATAAATTAACTCCATAAGAATATTGACAAAAATAAACACGACCGAAAATAAAATAGACTGTTACCATGTGATTTGGTATGAAAATTCTTTTTCTTGTGTCGTAAAATCAAGGGTTTTGTTTTCGTTTCGGAATGGAACATCGCGCAATTCCTTGCCGTCCGCATCAAATGCTTTGACACTCTTGACGACAATGACACTTTCAAAAACAAATGGCGTTTCCAACAAATTAAATAACAATTTTGTAGCCGGTTCATCAGGAAGCGGTGTTACTGTTGCGATTCTATTTGTGTGATCTATTTCGATACGAAAAGCTCCTTGCGTTTTGACAATTCCAAAATCAATTGATTCGGTTGACGGCAATAAACGTTCGAATAATTTTTTGTCTTCCCATTCAAAGGGTTCCATCGAAATATTGGAAACGCTGTTGTCTGAATTTTTTCGTTCGATGTTCAGCCAACCAATTGCGTAACGGTTACTGCCGGTATCAAAACCCATTAATGTGAAACGTTTCCCATCACCTTTCTGGTCGTACAAACCAACCACAAAATAATATCGTCCCGCCGGAAGATCGTCAGGAATATTCATTGTCAGAGTATCTGAAACGATTTTATCTTTCCATTCCGAAGTCGGTATTTTGGGAAGACCACCGCCTAAAACTCCTTCTTTCAATTTCTGATGCCAATTCTTTCGCTTTTCCGTACAGTGAACAAAAATACAAAGATTTTTATCAAGTTCGACTTTTCCTTTGGTATTCCACGCAAAATCAGCGGAAAATTTGTTTCCGCCAAGATATTTGAACGAATTTAATGTTGGCATAATCGGCAAAATATTCGTTGCGTGTTTTTGTCGGGCATTGATATAAAGCGTGCTTTTGTTATCATTATCACAACCGAACGCCTCGATAATTTGTTCGCCAAATTGTTGTCTCATTATTGCACAATTACCAACATCGGACGTCGCAAGGAAACCGAATTGTGGAAGACTGACTTTTCCAGACATTATCTTCAAAGATGTAATATTCCAATCATCATTATCAAGATTAACGAAAATAGTTGTTCCGTCATTCCATGTAATAATTTGCCGATGAATATTATTGTCCGAAAATTCAACTTTGGTAATATGTTTATCGGAAAGATGACGAATCAAATCTTGTGCGAGCCAATATTTTCGTACAGCCCCACGTTTTGCGCTGCCCCAATCTGTCATGAGGGCATGACCGGTTAATATTTCGGACGAAATATAGTCGTCGCTGTCAATTCCGTGCAACACGCGACCGCGTTGGGCTTCGTAGCGATTACTGTAACCGACTCCGTGTAACGAAAACGTATTGTGATGAACCGCATCAAACCAGGGAACGCGCGACCATTGTTTACATTTCAACGGAATACGAAATTCCCCGCTTTCCGATGAAAGTAACATAAATTGACAATCCGCTCCGTCAAGATGTCCGATCAACGAATCCATGCCGGCTTCACTTGATGTTGTTGCGCTTGGAAAATTTTTGTTCACTTTCGAAAATCGGTCACGAATCGTATCGAACGCTTTATTCCATGCGGCTTGTGATTCTATCCGGCTATGGAAATTGCCATCGCGATCGTAAAAATCCACCGGCGGAATAGACGTGAACACGTCAACAAAATAAGTTGACATCGGAAGATGTGCGGTCAACAAATCAAGATTTCGTTCCAAAAATTTCTGAACTTTATCGGGACGAAATTGATAACTTTGCGCTTCAATTCCATAATTATTCCACGCTTTTCGGGGTTGACCGTTTTCGTAAAATGTTGTTACATCGAAATTGTACTCTTCGGCATCAGGATAAAAATCAATGTAATTATCGTGAACACCGTACTGAATCCCGTTTTCGTTACAAAGTTTCAACGTTTCCTGCATATCTTCCAATGTTCCCAATCGTGGACTCGGTGGAAAAATATCCGGCAACCTGTTATCGTAACCCCAACGTTGCCAATTATGAACAATAAATAACGAATCGGTCAAACCATATTGAATTGCATGTTTAATTGTTTCGGTATGCTGTTTGTAATGCCCGCCCCAAATATCGAACACAAATCGTCCCGCCTTTGTTTCAAATCCAGAGGCAGGTGTTTTCTCACAAATCGGGCGATACCGGACAGCACAATCCAACGCTCCATCCAAACCGGGAAGCAATGTAATTGTTGTTGCCGGATGAACAATCAAGGAGTATTTTTTCGTATCGGGAATAACCGTAAACGCATCCGGCGGAAAACTACTCGCTTGTAAAACAGAAATACCGTTCTCAAAATCCATTCCAACATGCGACGTGGACAAATTATGTCCTCCAGCACCGGCAACAAATGTTTGCGGTTCTTCAATGCAATAACCGTGACCATAATAAACACGGTTGGCGTGGTGTGTTGCCGAACCAAATTCAATTCGGTCAATCAAATCAATCGACGACGAATCAATTGAAAATTGTAACGCATCACCATTTTGTGCCAACGTAAAAAATAACGTTTCACGTTGACCGTTAATCTCAATATCTTGCGCCCATTGATTTTCCTTAAACACGGCATGTTTTTTTTGTACTGTTTTTGTTGGCGGTTTCGGCGGACTATCGGGATTTTGTACGTTTTTGGAAATCCACGAACCGGTGTTAATGGAAGTGGGATTAAAACCTAACGGTTGACCTTTGCACGAAATTCGTAACCCATCGAATTGAATTTGTTTTTCCGCGTTGCCCACTCCGATAACACCATCAACAAAACCGTTGTAACCAAAAGTTACCGCTCCGGTTAGTCCGCTAGTAAGTTTGAAAAGATGCGTTTTATCTGTTTCGGATTTACCGGATTGAATCGCGGCAAGATTTTCTGCAAATAATTTTTGTTTCTCTTCCGTTGTCAAGACAACCGGTTGTTTTCCAGCAAAAAGCAGGACATCACCCCAAAAACAGGAATCGCAATTCGTGTTACGTTTCGGTCCCGGATCACTTTCAAGACGTAACATAATTTCTCTACCGGCAAATGAAGTCAGATCAACTTTGTTTTCAACCCAATCTGTCGCGGCATTATGTTTTTCGTACACTTTTTCGTTATTGACCAAAACACGAAATGTGACACCATCGCTGGGCGTTTCCGGCGGCACAACATCACGAACCGCACTGAAAAACGACAACGTTATCGGTTTTGTTTCAGGAATCGCAATCCGGTATTCCACTCCGACATTGCCAATACCGCCGCGATACGGAGGATGCATGTTAATACTTTGACGCGATTTAATATTGCTACGGTTAATACTGGCACCGGTCTCTTGATTGCTGCTGTTGAATCCAACCGACAAAATTTGCAACGGTTTATTATCGTAATTCCAAACACCTCGATAAGTGTCCAATTTCGGCAGGAACAAACCGCCGCGTTCCGCCAAAATATTGAGCGGCAGATTTTTCACGTCGGTAATTATTTGACCGAGCAACGGATTTTTGGGTGTTCCGGCGGCGGGGATTTTCGTCTCAATAACTAAAACGATATTTGTTTTTTTCGTTTCACCATTCACTGTAAATTCAACATCAAGATGAACAGGATAATGTGCCGTGTACGTTCCCGGTCGAGCAACAATATTCACTTCGGTTGTTTTCGTACTTTTAGCAGGAACTTCCAACGATTGCGAAATAGAATCCGGTTCAATTGGTTCATTGCCGGAAAACTCAATCGTTTCAATCGTTCGGAAATGCAATTTAAGCGCAATCGGTGAATCCGACGAGTTTTCAAATGTTGCTTTAATTGTCAACGGCTTATCAATTTCCGTAATTGTTTCACTTTTCACTATTTTTCCAGGTTCGCCGAAATACAATTTCAGAGAACCTTCCGTTGTCTGATATGTTGTATAAGCAAACACAATCGAAGACGCCAACATTGCGTAACTCAAAAACAACACAGCAAAAAACACACGAATTAATCGAGAAAACATAACTAAACTCCTAAAATGGTTAAAACATTTGTGCTACGAAATTCAAGTGTCGAAAAATTTCAACATGAAACCGCCAACATGACTGCAATCAACATCAATCATGCTAAATTTTCGACCATTATAAAAAAATATAACAGAAGTGCAAGAGACTTCACCGAAACAACAACAATAAAATAATTTTGCCATTGACTCAACATACAGTTCAACGGCGACTGTTTCGGTTGCGCGGTGCAAAGAATCGCGTTCCGTTTGGAACAATGAATAAATTATTAATACAAAAACAAATAGTTTCATTCACAGGTTTTTTTGTTGGAAAAATATTTTGAGAAAAAAACATTAAGGTATTGACGGTCAGAAAGTTTTCCAATATACTTATCTAGCGAGTTGGAGACCAACGTAATCGCCCGACACAAACAAAAGAAACTCCAACAATAGAAGAAGAAAAATGAAAATCAAAACAAGAACAGTTTTTGAA
>JAIRTV010000079.1 GCA_031254675.1 Planctomycetaceae bacterium
TGGAACCGGCAGGGAAACGGTTTTGCGTTACGTGAAAATTGTGAAACGCTAAACCGAGTTGTTTGGTGTTGTTCAGGCATTGCGAACGTCGCGCGGCTTCTCTGGCGGCTTGCACTGCCGGAAGTAATAACGCAATCAATACACCAATAATCGCAATAACCACAAGTAATTCGACTAAAGTAAATGCTCTTCGTTTCATGGAAATCTCCTTAATTTGTAATGTTAAATTGTTTTATTAAATGAAATGGTAATATGGTGAAAATGGATATTGAACAAAAAGAGGAACAATATTTCGGAATTACGGCATTGTCGGATTTTCGCCTCCGGCGCGAGTTCCGAGTTGACTCCAAACACCGTAAATCGCCGGTCCCGTGTAATCGCGTGGTGTTGAGGGAAAACCGTCAACACCGCCGTTAATCGCGTAACTCAAATTTGTTGTGTTAATCGTTTCGGAAAAGAAACGCACCGACGCATCGCCCAACGCCACATTCACACCACCGGCATGAAAACTACTTGGAGTTGTCAACACCTTGCCTTCGTTATTATCCTGATGACTGCAAGACGGCGAATTAGGCGGTAAAATCGTAAAGAATAACGTTGCACGATTATTACTAACACTTCCCCAATAATGACCAATACTTGCGGCTTTTTTGGCGGTTGTGTTAAATTCGCCGTTGCTACCGCGAATATCCATACAAACACTTACCGGAGACATTTTATTATTGTCCGAATCGGTTGCGGGATTACCGATTCCTCCGCGAATGAATTGTGAAACTTTATTATCGCCGATACACATCTCCGAAAGGAAAACCGTGTTCGTTAAACCGTCGGGAATCCCTTCAAAACCAAACATCGTTCCCGAAGCATGCATTACAAACGGACTTCGCGTTACCGTGTACCAATCCCAATAAACCCACAAATCACCACGATTACAATGGTAACTGGTTAAACCAGGATTATTGTCCGCAATTGTTCGATTTCGTGATGAAGGGCAAAGGAACATTCCGATTTTGGCATTCCAAGGAGTTTTTTGTTTCACTCCTGTCGAATCGTCATAATCTCCCTTTGTCGGACCGCGATAAGCACGGTTTGTTCCATCGGGATCGCCAAGTCCAATTTTGGCATCTTCCAATGCAAGTTCATAAACAGATTGTTGTTCGATATACGGGAGAATTTGCGCCAGATAACTGATGTCTCTTCGTCCCTTACTAATATCATCAGAAATATCTAACGGTGTTTTTCCTTCTGCTTCGTTTGGCGCCACCATGAAATGTTTTGAATAACCGGCGGCAGGCAGAAACGTGTTGGTGTCGTGGAAGTTGTGTATCGCCAGCGATAGTTGTTTCAAATTATTGACACACTGCGAACGCCGCGCCGCTTCGCGCGCCGCCTGAACCGCAGGTAACAATAATGCGATTAAAACACCGATAATAGCAATAACAACCAGTAATTCCACAAGTGTAAAACCATTTTTCAAAATGTAAAAACTTCGGATTTTCATTGATAATCTCCTTAAAAATGTGTTGGAAAATGAAACGAGAAACTAAAAAACATTGACTTTTTATTCAGAAATGCAGACGCTGTTTTTGTTTCAACAAATAACGATTATGATTTATCGTCATCGTTTTATGTTGAATGATTTCCCCTGACGCCCGCAATTCTGAACGAATACGGATTACGGCAGGGGAGCGGATTCGGAACCGGCAATACTTCCGGCAGCCCCCCAAACTCCATAAACAGATTTACCGGAATAAGTTGGCATGGTAATTTGAGACAAATCACCACAATCAATCGTTTCAGAAATGAAACGAACGGAACCGTCAAGCAAACCGCCAACAACTCCACCACTATGATTACTGCTCGCAGAAATCATGCCAAGATATTCAAGTGCCCAAGCATTAGGTGCGGTATCGCGAAAAGCACAGGAAGGAGAATTGGGTGGAAGAATCGTATGAAAACCGGAATAACCGTTTTGAGCAGAAGCCCAACGAACTCCTTTTCTACCACGTCCTACATCGGCACCGCTATGTTGCTTGAGATCACCGTCGTTACCTTTCAGATCCAAACAATTTTGTGGCGTAAAAGTTGATGCTTCCGCTTTTGAGAGTGCCGCGACAGCAATTTTGTACTTATCTTCGCTCTCCTGATTTCTTGCGGCGAGCGATTCGGAAAGAATTATTGTATTGGAAGTTCCGTCGGTAACTTCTCCCATATCAATGACTTTGTGATCATAACGGACAAGAATACCATGCGGAGCAAATTCAACTCTAGTACCTTCGCCGTATGTTGGAGAAGTCGTCGCAACACACCAACTATCCCATTGACTAAGCGTATCACCCAAACAACCGTGATAACTTGTCCGTGTTAGATTACCGATAAACATCTTGGCGTAAAGATCGGACGGACAACGGAATGCAATAATTTCAAAATTCTGAAACGTCGCACCGTCTGCATTGTCCGCGTTGGTGGTTCCTGAAGTATTGGCTTTTTCCTGACATTTTGTGTGAATAGAATCATAAACCGCTTGTTGTTCGATAAACGGAAGAATCAATGTCAGAAAGTTATAAATCTGAGTGTTAGCGAGAGGTTGGGTTGGTGCGTCTTTTTGTTTGTAGGAACGCCAAATCGGATCATAACCGCCTGATGGAAACCGTTTGTTCGTGTCGTGGAAATTTTGAAACGCCAACGAAAGTTGTTTGACGTTATTCGTACACTGCGAACGTCTCGCGGCTTCGCGAGCGGCTTGAACCGCCGGCAACAGAAGTGCGATCAAAACACCGATAATCGCAATCACGACAAGAAGTTCGACAAGAGTAAAGCCAAACCGTGAAGCCCGAAAAAGAGTTGAGAATTTTTTGGAAAAACGCCGAAAAATCGACCATTTTCCACTATCCATTCTCAACTTTTCACTCCATATAGCCCCCCCCCCCTGGTTTACGCAATTTATCCATTTTAACATTTGGCTTTTCATCAAAAATATTGCCAAAAAATCAACGAACCATTTCATTAGATTTTCCATTGTTATTCTCCTTGTTTTATAAGGTTTTG
>JAIRTV010000134.1 GCA_031254675.1 Planctomycetaceae bacterium
TTGGAAACATCAATACCGATAATGGATTGATAGGGTTGAGTTTTTGAGTTCATGTGATTACAATAATGGTAAATGTCTCTTTTAGGATGAAAAAACTCATCCTTGCTATTCGCGGTCAAGTTGTTAGGAATGCCGCTTGCAACTGTACGAGTTACAAATATCGTGTCGTGGGCTACATGCTGTGTACCGTTCTTCGGAACAAGGGGCAATCGTAGTCCCACGACCGTTTATATTATAGGTTACATTTTAACTCATTTTTATTGAATTTTGCCGCTTAAGCGGCAAAATTCAATAAAAATACTCAAACAATATAAACATACAAGAATTGCCTAACGGCAATGCAACCGTGGATGAAAATCCTTCGGCGAAAGGTTGCCCACCTGAAAGAACGGCAGAAGAAATACGCCGGAAAAGAATCACAATTCCCTTATGAAAGTGTCGTATTTTCAGAGTATTTTGACGTAAAAAAATGTATTGTGTGTTGAACGGAATCAAAGTATAATCTGGAACATCATTTGTTTTTCGTACTTTAACAACATAGTTTAACGATTCGGCTTTATTCAAAATAGATGTTGGCGATTGGCGACAATTTCACTGAATTATTGTCATTTTCTTGAAGTGTTTTTTTATTGTTCCCTGAAGCGGAATTTTAGTCACAATCATTTTTTAACCGGAACAACGTATTATGTCTCGTTCAACCAATCCTGATCATGTTTCTGTTGCTTGGTATCGTGAAATGAACACGTATCATTGGATTGTTTTTGTGGTTTGTTCACTTGGTTGGGCGTTTGATTGTTTGGATCAACATCTTTTTACGTATGTTCGTGCTTCTGCGCTTGGCGAATTGATGTCTCTTGACAGCGCTTCCGATCACGCAATCCAATACGCCACCTTAGCAACCTCCATCATGATGCTCGGTTGGGCAACCGGCGGAATTATCTTCGGTATTATCGGCGACAAATTCGGACGCGCCCGAACAATGGTGTTTACTATCCTGATTTACAGTCTTCTAACCGGTTTAAGTGCGTTTTCGGTGACGGTTTGGGATTTTATGTTGATTCGGTTTCTTGCCGGAATTGGTATTGGTGGGCAATTTGCAGTAGGGGCGTCGTTGCTTGCCGAATCAATGCCGCCAAACGCCCGTCCTTATGTTCTTGGCATTATGCAAGTTCTCTCGGCAATCGGCAACATCGGAGCGGCATTGATTGCCATGCTTTTCACCGAAATGGAAGCAATGCATTTGTTACCGATGAGCGGTTGGCGTTGTATTTTCTTGTTCGGTTCTGTACCGGCGGTTCTTGCTTATTTTATTGTGCGGTATTTGCACGAACCGGAATCGTGGAAAAAATCAATCGAACTGGGACGAAAAAATGCCGGTTCGATTAAAGAGTTGTTTACGGATCCGATGTTACGCAAACATGTTTTACTTGGAATGATTCTTGCGGCAACAGGAGTGATTGGGGCGTGGGGTATTGGGTTGTTCAGCCTGGAACTTTCACGCAAAGTCGTCGAAAATGTCGCTTCGCAATCAGCAGAATTTCAACAAGCCCGCCAATCTGTTCTCGACAAACACGGAATCAAAGAAAATATTGCGATTACGCCGGAAATACAATCAGAGATTGACTCCGCAACCAGAGTCTCCACAAAAACGGTTGCCGACCGCTGGGCTGCCCGCAACCTCTTAATCTACAACGTGGGAGCGATGGCAGGAATGTACGGTTTTACATTGGGGGCGGTTTATTGGGGACGCCGAATGACTTTTACGATATTTATGATTGGTTGTATTCTGTTCACATCGGCAACATTTTTGTTTATGAATTCGCCGTTGACGCAATTATTGTTGGTTCCGCCGATGGGGTTCTTTTTGATGTCCATGTTTGGCGGTTACACAATTTATTTTCCAGAACTATTTCCAACACGGTTGCGAAGTACGGGAGTTTCCTTTTGTTACAATGTTGGTCGTTATATTGCGGCTTGTGGTCCGTTGGCGTTGGGTGGTTTAACCGCTCTGTTCGCCAACTTCGCCACACCGGAAGATTCAACTTTGCCATTGCGTTACGCCGGTGTGACGATGTGTTCTGTTTTTATTCTGGGAATGATCGTGATCTGGTTTTTGCCGGAAACCAAAGGCAAACCATTGCCGGAATAATCAAATCGTTTCGGATTCTAAAACGGAATGTTCCTAGTGTTCGTGACTGGCTGTTCCTTTCAGCAAACAAAATGAGCAACCTTTCGCCGAAAGATCGTCCACCTTGATCACCAAAACATTGCCCACCTCGTTTACTTCAATTAGTACACCAATCAATCAACGTTATAAAAATTCCACGAAAATATTACAAAAACTCTACGCAATACTTACAAACTTGATACAAAATCACCAATAATCATAACAAGATTTTATAATTTTATGTTGCAATTTGAAAATATTCAGTATCGGTCGGAACAACTCTACCGGATTCGCAATTTTTTTAGGGAACGGAATTTTGTTGAGGTTCAAACGCCGGTGCTTTCGGCAGACACGATTGTTGATTTGCACGTCGAACCGATTGCTGTTACGGATTCTTCGTTGCCGCAAACGCCGCATGGTGATCAAACGTATTATCTTCGTACGTCGCCGGAATTTGCCATGAAACGACTTCTGAGTTCCGGAATGGAAGCGATTTACGAAATTGGGACGGTGTTTCGAAAAAATGATCGAGGACAATTTCACAATGTCGAATTTACAATGCTCGAATGGTATCGAGTTGGCGATCATTATCGTGCCGGTATGGAACTTTTAGCGGAATTGATTCGGTTTATTGATAATACGTTACCGGAAATAGTTTATTGTTCTTTTCATGATGTTTTCGAGAAATACACCGGAGCCAATCCTCATCGGGTTACGGCGGTTGAGTGTCGTCAAATTGCGGTACAGAAAAATCTTCCCTATCCTGATTCGTTGACGGAAACGGAAGATTGGATTGACTTATTGTTTTCGGAATTGGTTCAACCGAATCTTCAATCGGTGATTGTGTACGATTTTCCGGCAGCACAATCCCAGTTGGCGCAAACACGAGCAACTTCCGACTCTTTGGGAACAATTACCGTAAGTGAACGGTATGAACTATTTTTGAACGGAATTGAAATCGCCAATGGTTATCACGAATTGCGGGACGCAACCGAACTTCGCCAACGTTTTCGCGAAAATCTTCGGCGGCGTCTTGCGAACAATCGTCCGATGTTGCCCGTCGAAAGCCGATTGCTGACAGCGATGGAATCGGGATTTCCAGAATCTTGCGGTACAGCTCTTGGAATTGATCGTTTATTGATGGTATTGCTCCAAACCAATTCCATTGACGACGTTTTGCCTTTTCCCATCGAAATCTGCTAGAAAAGTTCCAGATTGTTTCGAACCAACACAATGTTTCGGCAAAACATCGCCTATTTTATGGTTGCAAAAGTCCAATAAAATATTACGACAATAATCACTAAACAGAATAAATCGGTTTATTCAAATCCGGTTTACCATTGGGGTCGTTTAAGATATCGGTTTCCGGCGTCGCGTCGTCGAACGGATCAAACCATTTTTCATCAAACGTAACACTTTTGCCTTCGTCAGCGGCAATATTTGTTACGAGCGCGATTACCGAATCAACCAACGCCACTTTCGGATTGCAACGCGGTTGCAACATTGGCTCGGCATTGTTCGGGTTTGGATTTGGATTCGCCCGAATACACCACGCCCAATGCTCCAACTCTTCCGCATAACCCCGACTGACTTCCACTTTAACGGGACCATCAACCGCTTTTTGAGCGGGACCACTCGACTGCGTGTCCAACGCCGCACTTTCCGATTTTGACGAAACCTTGCTCGCCGAATCACCACTACGGAACAATTGCGAATCACTTTCCGTTTCCAAAACCAATGTCCCATCCGTTCCGTAAACAATTTCACCATAACCACCAAAACCGTTACCGTTAATTGTTGAATATTGAACACAAATTTTCCGTTTTCGTCCAGCCGGAGTTTTATCGTTGTAATCCGGTGCGGGAAATTCAACCAATGTAGTAATATGATCGTTTGCTTCGCGGTCAAGTTGGAAAATGTTACGGTTTGCCGAAACATGAACCTTGAGCGGATGAACCTTTTCTCCACGAGGAGCAGAACTACCAATTTGATCAAGATAATAATCACGATTTGCCGCAAGAAAAATGCTTGCGGCATCGAGTTGGTGCGAACCGAGTTCGACCATCAAACCGCCACCGGTACGCCGCCAAAGTCGCCAACGTAACAATTCTTCAGCAGCAGGGCGTTCATATTTTTCACCGCTTCCCTCAAACACGTCGTCTTCGTAACCATAATCCTTTGCCGATTTAAGTTCCAACCCAAGATACGATCCTCCGTTTGCCAAAACATAGTCGGCAATTTGGGCTTCCTTCAACGCCACTTTTTTTGACCATTCTTCAATAGCAGAACCACGAGCGTTGTTTAATTCACGTTTCCAAGCCCGAAGTTCGTTTTCGAGTCTTGCCGCCTGCAAATCAGTCGGCTTAATTTCTTTCGGCATCGGCATCTGCCAACTATCACCGCCAGGCGAATTGTTCCGATGCCATTGAGCGCGAATGTAATGAATATTACCAAGTAATCCACGACGAATTTGATCAACCGCATCCTGATACAAAATATTGTAATGACGTTGATGACCCGTCGCCAAATGTTTACGAGTTTCAGCGGCGGTTCGTGCCATTTCCTTGCAGTTGGCAACACTGTGTCCCATTAGTTTTTCGGTCAGAACATGCAACCCCTGACGCATCGCATACACCGCCGCAGGAGCATGCAAATGTAACGGCAAACCAATAATAATCGCTTCAAGACCGTCTCGTTTCGCATTTTTTATCAATTCCCGATAATCAGTGTAAACCCTCACATGTTTCCGTGCTTCGTGTTCCGTTTTCCAATTGTAAACGGACAAAAGACCTTTTCGAGCCTTAAGCGCAACCGGTGAAGAAACGTCACCATAAAACGCACGATATTGGTTGTAAGGTCGGATGTCGGCAATAGATTTAACCTCAATATATTCGGGATTGATGGCACCAAGAAGGACTTGTCCCTCGTCTCCGGTGCCGACAACACCAACACGAATCGGATGACCATGTGTGGCGTTGTAACCAACATAAAACGCTCCAGCACTCACCGCCGGAACTGTTGCCGCCAGCACTCCGCCTTTAAGAAAATCACGCCGCGAACAATCACAATTAGAAGATGTTGTTTCTGTCATCGTATAAACGCCGGTGTCCGGCTATGTTAAAGTACGTTAAAAGGATAATCAAAAATATTTATACTCAATCATCTTACTCGAAAGAACAATCTTGTTAAGATAATTGAACTACTATTAAAACTCACGCGGTTGAAAATTGGAAGGAACATTAATTGTTATTGTATCACCGCTTTGACTGAACACATAAAAACCGGCTTTAATCGCTGCCTCTTTTGCCGTATTAGGAAAAACCGCTCCGGCAATTCCGCCAATAAAAACTTTATGGGTATTTTGTGTTTGTTCGTAATATCGACGCACAATATCCATGCGTTTTAGATGTCTTTTCACATCATGAACAGTCGGTTTCACTTTGATTTCCACAACCGCAACCATTTTCTCATTTTCAAGTAAAATATCGACTTCCGTGACAGTTCGACCATTCTCACTGATTTCGATTCCGCGTTTGAAAGTAACATTAAAGTGATACCCACGCTCATTGAGACGTGCAACAATACCTGGTGCAACGAGATGTTCGGCAACTTCGCCAAAACGGTTACCTAAATCGCCAATCGCTTGACTCATTTTACTAATGGTCTTCTGGAGATATTCGTCAAGTCTTTTGTCGGCTTCTTGACGTTCTGCTGCATATTTTTCAAAAGTCGCTTTGAGCTCTTTAATTTCCACACTCGTCCTTTGAACCTCCATACTCGTCCTTTGAACCTCCATACTCGTCCTTTGAACTTCCATACTCGTCTTTTGAATTTCCATACTCGTCTCTTTGATTTCCCGAGCGGTTTCCTGAAACTTTTTATCCGTTTCCTGAAACATTGCCCAAACTTTTTCGAAAGTCAGTCCGGGAGTGTGAGGTGTTGGTGTGTTTGACATGATCAGTTTTCCTTTGTCCTTAAAATATTTTCAAAAAAAGCAACACGGCTTGTTATTTGTTATTGAAATACAAATTCGAGTCCGTTTGACGACAAAACAGCCTAATTTCTTAATTTTATTTTTTCTTCTTATTTTTTATTCATTGTATCGAGGGCAGAATTGCAGCAAGGGCAGAATTTTTTCACGAGTTGCTTTCCGCCGTAATGCCAAAGGAAATAGTCAAGTCCTGCCCAACGACCAGCCGGAATTGACGCCAGGAGCAACATTGCGAGAAGTTCGATGGCGTCTTTGCTGACAAACATGAAATTTCCAACCGCAGTCGGCAACGGCGGATAAACACCGGGAACAGGATAAGTTGTCAAGATGACGTTGACAAGAAAAGCGGCACCGCCCAGACAGGCTAAACGGTTACAAATTCCGAGAATCATACAAATTCCGATTGCCGAAAGCCCGTACATAACCGCTAAATCCATTGCTCGCATTTGACTTTTTACACACGGATTGGGCAAATATTTCAGATAACCGCGTTCCGGTTTGGTGATAATTTTTCCGCTTTCACCGGCAAGTTGTGGTGAAACGATTTGGGCAAGATCGGATTGTAAACTGTTGCTCATTCCATCGAGCATATTCAGCCAAGTTCCTGCTTCGCTACGATATTTCATCATGGTGTCCCAACGACGTTTTTGTTCAAACGCGGTATCGTTTCGTATTGTTTGCTTAGTTTCTTCATAACGTTTTTTACTTTCTTTGAAGGCATTGATATCTTTTTCGACATTGGTTGCTCCTTCACGCAACGATGTGAGATAGCGGTTTAAAATATTGGATGCATTTTGTTGTTGTGTTTCATTGAGAGCGTGTTTTTTGAGGAATTGGTGATAAAATTCGTTCCAAGCGTTTTCGTAAACGACAAATGTTTTCTGTTCTTTTCCTTTGATGTCTTGAACCGTTCCGATTTCGAGTCGTTGCAAGCCGTCCAGATCGGGCAACATTGCGTAGTACAGTTCTGCGGTTGGTCCTTTGGCAACACCCAGAAAACCTTTCGCAGAAAAACCTTCGGCGGGATCGAATTTGTGCAATCCTTCGTAGAAAAAATGCCAACCAATCGCGATCCGAAGCAAAACAATCAGTACAATTGCAACAAAACCAAAACGGAACGGGAAATATTTGATGTTACTCAAGGGAAACTCCTAAAATAAAAAATGTGAAAGAAGGTTGGAAATCGCAATGATTTCAGTAATAATTTTAATGTCGAAATTCTATTTTACTAAATTTACATAAAATAAAAAGGCGGGCAAACATTTTTTCTTACTGTTCACCGAATAGTACAAATTTAGGAAGTTGATCTTTACGAAAACATGCGAATCCAATTGCCGGTCAGAAACAGGCTCAAGTCGGCTATCGCCGACGCAATGTTTCGACGAAACATTGCGTACTGCGTTTACCGCGTTTGTTGAAATTCACGCACCGGTTTGTGAACGCTAGAAATTTTTTTAGAAATTGGTCTTTTCTGATTTTGGATTTTTTGCTAGACTTCCGATTAACGTATTTTCAGATGCCTTAGT
>JAIRTV010000146.1 GCA_031254675.1 Planctomycetaceae bacterium
GAACATCTTTTTATTGATCGAATCACTGCCCAAATTTTAGGACATTCAATCGTTTTTTCCGAATACGAACAATCAATTTTGGAAAACAATCTGTTTGGTGTTGACATCAATGAAGAGAGTGTGGAAATTACGAAATTAGCGTTATGGTTACGTATCGCCAAACCAAACCGTAAACTTGATTTTCTTGACAATAATATTAAATGTGGTAACTCATTAATTTCTGATCCGAAAATAGATTCCGATAAAGCGTTTGATTGGCACAAGGAATTTCCGCATATTTTCAAACGAGGTGGTTTCGATATTGTTGTTGGTAATCCGCCGTATGTTGATTCGGAAACAATGGTCAATGCCGGTTTGGTTGCGCAACGTAATTATTTATCGCAAACAATGCAATATACGCGAGGTAATTGGGATTTGTATATTGCATTTTTGGAACATGCTTTTGGATTATTGAAAACCGGTGGACTGATGTCCATGATTACTTCGGACAAATGGCTTGTCAAACCTTATGGTAACGCAATTCGTCAAGGAATGTTTCATAAATTTATTTTCTTAACGGATTGTGGTAGGCATGTGTTTTCGGATGCGACTGTTGATGCGGTTATTGTTGGAGTTGACACGAAAGATTCAACCGAGATACAAACAGCCAAAATGAAAGGTACTGAAATGACAATTCTTGGAATAACCAAGAAATCAGAAATTTCGTTACCTTATCATTTGGATTGGTTGTTATCGGATTCGATTGATTTTGTTAAAAAAATTCGGCGGATTCAAAGTATGGTTGGTGAAATTTCCGGTATTTCGTGCGAAAATGCTTGTGCGGCTTCGGATTGTTACAAATTAAAACCGTTTATCGAAGATCGTGAATTTTGTTCTGATCATGATCTGAAAATAATAAATACCGGTACAATCGCAAAATATATTCCACTGTGGGGATTTGCGGAGATGACCTATTTGAAAGACAAATACAAAAAACCGGTTGTTGACAGGTTTCAATTTTCGAAACATTTTACAAATTCATATTATCAAAAAAGTATTCGTCCCAAATTATTAGTTAAGGGTATAACATTGTTGGATGTTTGCCTCGACGACAAGGGAATTATTATTCCGGGTAAATCGACAATGATTATTCTTGACGCTGAAAATAATATGACGAAATTGCGTTCGGTTATGGCGTTGTTAAATTCAAAATTTGCGATTTACTATATTGGAAAAAAATATCGTGGTGTTACTTACAATAGTAGTGTTACATTTACAACAGAAATGATTTTAAATTTACCGTGTCCTGAAACGTTTCCGCAATACCAGCATAAACTTGCGGAATTGTCGGTTAAGAGAGAAAAAATATCGCCACAATTATTTGCAGAACGTATCAAATTTTCCGGTTATATTCAAAAACATTGGCGAGATATTCGAATAACAGAAACACTAATGCGATTTGACGAGTTGGATTTTACGCAATTTGTCAATGAGTTAACAAAACAAAAAATCCGTATCCCATCTAAACGACAGAATGAATGGGAAAAATTTTTTAATGATTCTCGATCAAAATGTCGTCGTATTACCAAACAAATTGTCGAAACAGATCGTAACATTGATCAATTAGTGTATGAATTATACGAATTGACAGATGAAGAAATTAAAATTGTTGAAAGATAAATAAGGAGTTATTATGTCACGTTTAACGCCACGAAAAATAATGAAAAATGATTCATTTAAGTAAACAAGATAGACGCAAATAAAACAGCCCAAAGCAATGTCTATTTGCCTCAACTATTTGTGATTTACTTTATTCGACGGTAACACTTTTTGCCAGATTTCGTGGTTTGTCCACATCACAACCGCGTGTTACGGCAATATGATACGCAAGAAGTTGGAGCGGAATATTATAGACAATTGGTTGCAAAAATTCTTCGATTGCCGGCAACGCGATCACATCGTCGGCAATTTCGGTTGTTCGGTTATCGCCTTCGGTAATCAATGCAATCACCGGACCGCCACGAGCCTTAATTTCCTGCATGTTCGACAACGTTTTATCGTGAACGTAACAAGTCGGCGCAACAAAAACGCTGGGTGTTACCGCATCGACCAACGCAATCGGTCCGTGTTTCATTTCTCCCGCAGCATAACCTTCCGCGTGAATATAACTGATTTCTTTGAGTTTTAACGCCCCTTCCAATGCGGTTGGAAAATTGAAATGACGGGCAAGAAAAAGAAAACTGTTACAATGAGCGTATTTTTCGGCAACCTTTTTAACATGGTCGTTTGTCGCAAGAGCTGCATTAACAAGTTCCGGCAATTTTTCGAGTTCCGAAATAATTTTTCGTCCCGCTTCAAAATTCAGATGCCGAAGCCGACCAAGATACAACGCCAATAATGCCAACACCGTACATTGTGACGTAAATGTTTTTGTTGACGCAACACCGATTTCGGGACCGGCGTGAAGATAGATTCCGCCGTCCGCTTCCCGCGCAATCGAACTTCCCACAACGTTACAAATCGACATCGTAGGAAATCCACGCCGCTTCATTTCACGCATCGCCGCAATCGTGTCCGCCGTCTCACCACTTTGAGTAATCGCAAAAAGCAACGTGTTCCGGTCAAGTGGCGGATTGCGGTAACGTAATTCACTGGCGTATTCCACTTCAACAGGAATCCGCGCCAATGTTTCAATTTGATATTCTCCAACAAGCGAAGCATGCCAACTGGTTCCGCAAGCAGTCATCAAAATTCGTTGCACATTCAACATCTGTTGCGGAGTTAAATTCAGACCGCCAAATTTCGCTGTTGCCGAATCGTAATCCAAACGTCCACGCAATGTGTTACGAATTGCTTCCGGCTGTTCGAAAATTTCCTTGAGCATGTAATGGTCAAAACCACCACGATCAACTTGCGACGGATCAATGTCAAGAATTTCAATATTGCGTTCAACAATTCCTTCATCACGATGACGGATAGCGAAATTGTTTGCCGTCATAAAAACAAGTTCATGATCGGAAAGCGTAACAATTTGATCGGTGTAACCGGCAAGAGTTGCCGCATCGCTGGTCAGAAAATTTTCGTCCTTGCCAACACCAAGAATAAGCGGACTACCCAATTTTGCACCAATCATCACTTCAGGATAATCACGGAAAAGTACCGCAATTCCGTAAGTACCGTGAATCTGCGAAAGAGCAAGATTCACAACATGCGGCAACATCTCCTCAATTCGTACCGTTTCACCAAACTTGTCAATTTCTTCGCGAAGATAATACGCAACCAAATGAGCCAGTGATTCCGTATCAGTTTGCGTAACAAATTCAATCCCTTTTTTGGTCAACTGATTGCGAATTGATTGATAATTTTCAATAACCCCGTTGTGAACAATTGCAACCGCCCCGTCAAAACTAAGATGAGGATGGGCGTTTTCTTTTGTTGGCAAACCGTGAGTTGCCCAACGGGTATGACCAATACCGATATGCCCTTGCGGTTTTGCCGTGTGAACAAGTTTTTGTAACGCATCAATCCGACCCGGTGTTTTTTCGACATGAATTGTTTTTGCTCCGTTAATGGTTGCCACGCCGGCACTGTCGTAACCACGATATTCCAGCATCCGAAGTCCACGAAGCAAAAAATCAAGAGGATTCTGTTCTCCAACGTAACCAACAATTCCACACATTTTCGTTTAAAAAAAGGGATTAAATTAGAAAAATAAATAATGGACGATTATTCAATCATAATCTCTCAAACCTTTCCAGTATTTTTCTGTAAGATTACTGTTTTCTTGAGCAATAATTACAATTGTTCTTAATTTTTCTTCATCGGCTTGGGCTTTTTCATCTCTTTCCAATTTCGCTGTTTTTTAATACGTTAATCGAACAGATTGGAAAAATCTCGCGCTCCATGCAAAACACGTAACACCTGAAGGACGGTTTCTTCTTGACGAAAAAAAATCAGGTAATTTCGAAATCCTGAAACAAGAGTCAAACGAATTTTTCCCGTCGGATCGGAATATAAACGTTCACCAATTGTCGGATTATCGCAAAGGCGTTGTATTGTTTGGTCAACAGCATCAACAAACCGATCAGCAGCCGATAAATTTCGTTCCGAAATATATCGGCTGATTTCCATAATATCATTGCGAGCTTGCGATAAAATATCAAGAAACAACGTCATTGCTCAGAATCCTTTCCGTAACGTTTCCAATACCGTTGTGTTATGCCTTCTTTAATACTGTTCCAAAATTCTTCCCGATTTTCATCGGTAATACGAATTGGTTCACCGCTTTCGAGGGCTTCCTGGCATTTTTTGTAATAATATTCGTCGATTTTCCTTTTCTGTTCTTCTTCGACGAGTTTTTCGAAATATTTATCCGGTGCCGAAAGTC
>JAIRTV010000495.1 GCA_031254675.1 Planctomycetaceae bacterium
ATTGATTGTTGGAGTTCAAATGATGTTTCGTTTTTAGAATTATCTTTCCACTTAAATGTGAAATCACCATTTGTCTGTTGTGTCACCGATAAATCTGACGGTGCTTTCGGTTTGAGTTGCTCTGGTGGTAATAAGGATTGTGTTATCGCATCACCGACATTGAGCCGTCCTCCGGTTTTGACTTTACCGTCAAGAGAGGGGAGCGGATCGACCGTATCAAGGATCGCCGCTTTAATCTCTGCTGGTGTCCAATTGGGATGCAAGGCGGCAAGAAGTGCCACTGTCGCGGTAACCATTGGGGTTGCATGACT
The DNA here is from genome assembly GCA_031254675.1 of Planctomycetaceae bacterium. GTDB lineage: Bacteria > Planctomycetota > Planctomycetia > Pirellulales > Thermoguttaceae > WRKP01. Next base: position 312 of record JAIRTV010000495.1, read on the forward strand.
CGTACCAAATATCAGATAAGAATAAGAGCCTTCTGGAGAAGTGCTACAGAGATCAGAACCCGGTGCTGCAAGGTCAACAGAGTTTATACCATAATTACTGAAACTACATAACAAGTCGTTTTTATCTGTTGCCGCAACAGAAATAACATTTTCTAAGTCATTATGACTGGAAGGATAAAAGGGAATAATGTCATTATTTGAAGCACCATTCCCTGCACCAGCGACAATTACGATACCTGCGGCTCCTGCTGCTGTAACAGCCATTTTCAATGCAGTACTATTGCTACCAAAACTTGCATTGATTACTTTAATGTTAACTCCATATTCTGTTTTTAACATAATAGCATAATTTATGGCACGGATAATATTACCACTCACAAATGTTCCACCCCAAGATACATTAATCGGCAAAATTGTAACTGAGGGAGCAATACCCGTTATTCCAATATTATTGTCGCCAACAGCACCAATAATTCCTGAAATCTTGGTTCCGTGTCCCATTGTATCTGTGATGTTATTAGAAGAGGTACTGACAGTATCTAATCCGTGTACATCATCAATAAAACCGTTACCATCGTCATCAATTCCATTCCCAGGTGTTTCACCTTGATTTGTCCAGACATTTGCCTGTAAATCAGGATGATCAATATCCAATCCAGAATCAATAACAACGACGACAACACCCTCACCTGTTGTTTCCTCCCACGCAGGTAAAACATTGATTGTGTCAAGATACCATTGGGCATTCGCAATTGGATCATTAACAACATCGGCAACACTATTCAAAGCAACAGCATAATTCTGTTCATAATATTCCAAACTTGAAATACCAGACAATATCTCATTTTGTAATTCGGGCGAATCCACATCAATACGAACATGCAATGTGCCCAAAGACCCCAAGCCTCCAAGAACCGTCACCCCATAATCGTCCAGATAATCTGCTGCTTTTGAAACGGAAGAGAGATTTTTTAATGATTCCTGCTTTATCTGAACAATCCATTCATTTTCGATAATGCCTTCGGATTCTGGAACAATTGGATTTTCTTCTAACTGTTCAAACCAATTCGATTGAAGATAATCCTGCTGAAGAGAATACAACAACGGACCAACCGACAACATCTCCCGATTTTCCAAAGATTCCAGATGAAGCGTACGGCAACGACAAGCATATTCTGGTGTCGTTTTTTTCTTGTTTTTTAGTGTCCACATGAGATTAACACAGAAAATGTTTAATGTTTATAGCAACCTCTGACCAACCCAATGGATTCAGTAATAAATAATTTTAATAAAACTCAAAATATAAATCAATCGCACTTTTCCAAAAATCATTTGATATATTGCTTTATTACCATTTTTTTAACGTTTTGATTGAATGGTATTATTGATATTGGCACTAATCCATTGGTTAAGTTCGTCCCAATCGACAGTGGGAAGTGAGGTTTTATCCGGTCGGAGTTTTTCCGCGCCGCGAATATAAACATGTACAATCTCCTCCGCAGTTTTAACAGTATTCCAATGAATCAAAATCCGAACACACTTTTGCAACGAACAGGGAACATCCATCTCATGACCACACATTAACGCAACATTCATCCAATTAAACTGGCGAGCGGCAAGAGCCGGAAATTCGGCGTTCAAATCATTCGTGGTCGTGAATAAAACACTGCAAACGTCGTTTGGTTCGATATTATTAGCGCGAATCATCAATGCAAACAGTTCACGTGTTCCTTTGAGAATTGCATCACTGGTGTTCGCTTCAACAGTCGTCGCACCACGAACACCACGCATAAAAATTGGTTTTGATTGGGAGTTCATCATAGAAGCAATGAAAAAATATGGAAAATTTTAAGGATATTAAGGATAATAGTATCGTAAATCTCAAAATAAATTCGCGCCTCGGCAAAACCACTTTTTAAGAGATACTCCACAATAAATTACTGATTACTATATCCAAAATGAAAATAAATTACAACCCTCTCGGCAAAAAATCCGGTACTGTCCTGAATTTATCGTTGCTTCGTCTTTAAGCATTAGACCTTTTCTCTAACTTAAATATGACAAAACATGCACCTTTAAACAACCTTTTTCGTGTTATTTTGTGTGTTTCGTGGTAAAAGAAAATTAAACACGAAACACACGAAATTTCTCGAAGCACTCGAAAAGTTAGAGAAAATATCCATTAAAGTAAAATGCTATGTCTTAGAGAAGGTTTAATATAACATATTATCCAACAATTGCGAGTGTTCACGATTGGGCGTGAAAAATTTTCGGCTACAAACGTAAAAATTGGGTGATGGTGTGTGCAAAATTTATGGAATGGTGTTGTCCATGTACCTCGTTTTGAATAGTTAAAGACAAGGAAGCGATAAATTCAGGATATTACCAAAAATCGAAACAATCCATTTTTTCCAAACATTTTAGGAAAAAATAAGTCAAAATCCACAAAAGAAGTTTTTTTATTAATTTTTTTAAACTATACTTTATTAAATTGCGTTTGCATGAACTTTGTTACATTTTACAGAATTCAAACCAACCTAGTTTAATCAACTTTTTCAGGATATTTTACTATGTACAAAAAAATCGTTGTTTCATTATTCTTTTTTTCAATGTGGTTTTCTATTGCGTTTGCCGAACCGGTGTTGTCTTCTTCGCCGTCGTCTTCACAGAAAAATAGTGGAACGAAGTTACTTCGATTTCCTGATATTCACGGTAACACAATTGTTTT
>JAIRTV010000497.1 GCA_031254675.1 Planctomycetaceae bacterium
GTTGATGTTTTCTTGGTGGTGGTATCGGTTGAGATTATTTCTTTGTGCCCCCTTTGACGAATGTTCGGGGCGTATTATAATTGAGACCGTTCTTTGCGGAATAATTGGCAAAGTTCATAGATTGATGCGGTTTGCTTTTTATTTTTATGAGGCTTGCCGAAGAGGGACCCGGCGGTGGAAGACCGTGAATCTGGTCAGGTGGGAAACCAAGCAGCCATAAACGTCACCTTTCAGGTGTTCGGGTTTCTCTTCGGCAAGCCTTTTTTGTATATCCCCATTATCCCAATCTCTCAGTAACTCTTAAACGGGAAAGTGTTCGTCCCATGCAAACATCTCTAGTTGAAACCTCAGCAACATCGGAATTGCCCGAAACTAATTCCGCTCTACCCAATACAATCAATCCCCAAAACCATGACGATCATTCCGCCGGCTCAGGAAGTTATCAGGTGGTTGCCCGACGTTATCGCCCCAAAACGTTTGAAGAATTAGTTGGGCAAAAACATATTGCTCACGCTTTATCCAACGCACTAACAACCGGACGAGTCGGTCACGCTTATCTATTTACCGGAGCTCGCGGCGTTGGGAAAACTTCAACCGCTCGAATATTTGCTAAATCGTTAAACTGTGTTAACGGTCCAACCTTGGAACCGTGTGGCGATTGTGATAGTTGCCGTAGCGTCAGCACAGGAGAAGATATTGATGTTCTCGAAATCGACGGCGCCAGCAATCGTGGAATCGACGAGATTCGGCAACTCCGCCAGAACGCCTCAATCTGTCCAAGCCGCTCGAAATTTAAAATCTATATTATTGACGAAGTTCACATGTTGACGCGGGAAGCATTTAACGCTTTGCTCAAAATTCTTGAAGAACCGCCGGAACATGTTAAATTTATTTTTTGTACTACAGAGCCATCAAAGATTCCAATTACGATTCTTTCGCGTTGCCAACGATTTGATTTTGCCGGTATCGAGACAACCGCAATTACTCAACGATTGGCGGGAATTGCGGCGAATGAACATGTTACGGCGGAGGAGGGAGTTTTTCCGATGTTGGCGCGTCGTGCCGCCGGTTCCATGCGTGATGCTCAATCTCTTCTGGAACAATTATTATCTTTTGCGCCGGAACATATTTCGCTTGCGGATGTTCACGAAATGCTCGGAACCGCCAACGATCAACTTTTATTTCGTTTACTTGATGCGATGCTCCAATGTCAACCGGCGGTTATTTTTTCTGAATTGGAGGCGGCAGCTTCGGAAGGGGTTGATTTTGGGGTGATGGTGGAACAGATGATGGGATTACTTCGCGATTTGCTTGTGGTGGCTTCGGGCGGCGATGCCATGTTGATGCTTTTTTGTTCCACAACGCAATTTGATCAAGTTAAAACGATTGCCCATGCGTTCGGTTTGCACCGTATTCTTGCTTCGCTCCAAATTCTTGATCAAACGCACACGAAGATGCGATTCAGTACGCAAGGGCGAGTTTTGACGGAATTGGCATTGGTTCGGATTGCTCATTTGGATCATTTCCAGATGATCACGGTGTTATTGGATCGGATTCGCGAGGGTCATTTGGTGTTGCCGACTACTCCGGCTCAACCTGTTTCGGCTTCGGTTGCTGCTCCGGTGGTAAAACCTGTACAACGTGCAATTTCGTCTCCGTCCCAAGTTCCAGCTCAACCTATTCCGGTTACACCTCCAGTTGCGTCTCAACCTGTTTCTGTTTCCCCGCAACCAACCGACCAAACGCCGTTGCAACGTTTCCATGAAACGTCGGTTGCGCCGAAGATCGAGTTGGACACAATGGACGATGAACAAGCGGTTGCGGTTTGGCGTCGTGCGATTGACACAATTCCCGGAATGTTGGCGACTTACGCGGCAAGTTTTAAAACAATTACATTTGAGAAGCCGAATAGTTTTCTTGTCGTGTTCAATAATCAGATGGCGAAGGAACTTTGCGAACGCGAATCGCCTCGTCTTCAAAATGTGTTATCTCAAACGATTGGCAAGGCGATTCGTATTCGATTTGAACTCATTGAAGAGAAGCAACCGATTCCTGTTCCTGCTCAGGAAGTCAACCGCAACACATTGTTTAAGGATGTTGTAGAAAATCCGTTTGTGAAAAAGGTTGGCGAGATTTTCGGCGCCGAACTGTACGACGTACGCTAAGAAATAAGAACGGGTAAAGAATGCGAGGTGTGTTGGTGAGAAGATCATCCTTTTCGACCTCATGGCAACCTTTTTTTGTGTTATTTCATGTTCAAAGAAACTGATTGCCGAAATATTACAATTTTCCAAGTTTTTACTTTTGCGGTAAATCCTGATTTTTCAGGTTTCCAAATAAAATATTGATGTCCAATCTTGTTGTCTGTTTTAAGGAAACTCCGGTTGAACAACCGTTAATTGATCGAATTCATGCGGCTTGGTCGGAAGTGAATATCATTAATGTAGGTCAAAAAGATATTGCTTCTGCACTTTTGGAGGCGGATTATTTTTGTGGTCATGCTAAAGTTCCTGTTGATTGGGATGTTCTCGTTCGGCAAAATCGGATTCGTTGGATTCAATCGTCGGCGGCGGGGATGGATTGGCTTTTGGTTCCTTCGGTTATCAAATCAGACATTGCTATCACCACCGCTTCCGGTGTTCTTGCCGATCAAGTTGCCGAGCATACACTTTCCCTCATTCTCGCCTGGATGCGGAACATCTCCACCTTTCAGCGAGAACAGCACGACCCAACCACACCGGATTATCGGAAATTTATTCGGCGTTCCACCCATGATCTAACCGGTTTGACGGTTGGAATTGTTGGTTTTGGCGGAGTTGGTCGGCGTTTGTCGGAAGTGTTGGCGCCGTTCCAAACTCGTATTTTGGCAATCGACCTCTATCCCACCGAAAAACCAAATCACATCGCCGAACTTTGGTCAACCGATAAATTAGACCAACTACTCAGCGAATCGAATGTTGTTGTGCTTTGTCTTCCCCTCAACGCTCAAACACGAGAATTATTTAACGCAAAACGTTTTCAATCATTCCGAAAGGATGCTCTTTTTGTTAATGTTGCACGCGGGCAACTTGTTGTGATGCACGATTTGGTTGAGGTGTTGCAACAAGGGTTGATTGCCGGAGCGGTCATGGATGTTACGTCGCCGGAACCATTACCGCCTGACCATCCGCTTTGGAACTTTTACCCGAATGTCTTGATCACACCGCATGTCGGAGGGCAATCTCATCGACGATTCGAAGATGTCGTCGATATTTTTACCGCCAACATTTCACGTTGGCAACGACAATTACCATTGATCAATTTTCTGACACCGAAAGGAAAAGAACTTGGTTTTCCGATTCGTTGTTCGGATTATCCGCTTTGGATTGATGTTAAGAAGCAGTATTGTGAGCAAGGACATTCTACGGAGACATTCGTGGCGGTTGAGAAACATGATGCACCTCGACATGAAATCGACCTGAAACACCACGAAGTATTGGTGGATTCCACCACCGAAATATTTGAAAATTCGGTAACACGTTCTTTTGCCAACACAATCTCAGACGAATGTGCGGAAATACTTCGCGAAAAATATTACAATTTATTGGATCAACAGAAAGTTCATTGGGATGAAGATATTCGTTTTAAGGAAATGTTGGGTCAAGGCGGTCAAGGAGTTGTGTTTCTTAGCGAACAACGTGGAACGGATGGTTTTGTGCTTCCGATTGCCATCAAGGTTTTTTCGCCGGAACGTTTTCCGAACGATGTGCTTTACGAAGACGAGATGCGTAATATGGCGTTGATCACGGCTAAAGTGGCAAAAATTCAACACGATCATCTTCTTTCTGTTTACAATTGGCGTTCGACGAATCGAATACGTTTTATGTCAATGGAGTGGGTGGATGGTTTTGACTTGAGCCAACTTTTGCGTCAAGAGATGCTTGATCATCTTCAGAAGACGGTTTCTTCGGGTCGTTGGAAATACTTGAACAATGTCGTCGTAACAACCGGCGTGATGCATCCGCGTTTAATGCCTGGAGTGGCGATTCCGATTATTCGTGATTGTCTTGGAGCGTTGGGGGCGTTGCATCGGGAGGGGATTGTTCATGGTGATGTGAAACCGTCGAATATCATGCTAAAACGAACCGGAAACGCCAAACTTGTTGATATTGGTTCGGCGTTTGAAATTCGAAATCGTCCGCCCACACGTCCTTACACGTTGGCGTACGCGGCTCCTGAAGTTTTGGAAGGCAAGGAAATTACACCGCGAAGTGATATTGCGAGTCTTGGTTATGTGTTGATTGAGATGCTTTCCGGACGGCGACTTTTTGGAATGCATTCCGATTTGAAAGGGCTTGACGGGCGACTTTTGCTCGCCAGCCAACTTCATAAAATTCTTCCGCCGGCGGTTGCTTCGAGTGAATTGTTGATGGATTTTTGCAAAAGCCTTATCGCGCCGGATCCTAACAAGCGTTTTGAGAATGCGGAAGCGGCGGAGTTATTCAAAAACGGAGCGGCGGATTTCCAACGGCAATTAGTGAAGGGCAATCTTTCCTGCGAACCCGAACCCGAAATCCGCAATTGGCTCAATGATCTCAACGAATATTCCTAGAGTGCGTTGACACACCCTAGTTTACGGGCAGTTTTATCTGACCGCAACGACGATCTTATTTGACGCTTGGGTTGGCGTCAAGTGATTGATATCCGTGTTTTTCAAGGTAGAAAAGTGCGTGTGGAATTTGCCGATGCCGTTGCGAAAAATCCGTCGGCGTGGTTGTTTCGGATTGAGGCGAAAAATGTTGCTACGATTTATTGGCAAACGCGCTCATTTTGCGTTGGTCGAGTGCAAGCGGAATTGGCGTGCCAAATGACATTTAAAACACTTACGCGCGCCAATTCCGCTTGCACTCGACCAATCAGGCTAATCTTTAATAAACGCGCATTCCGGGTATGTTCGGTTGATTCACTAATTGTTTATACTCTTCAGGTAAGATATATTCTTGTTTAATTCCTTTTTCTTGAGCAAACAAATACCCTAATCGACCTGCTTTTGACCATGCCATCGGAAAATGTTCACGAATTGATATAGTCCTATCATTTTGATATACAAATACTTCAAATTCTGCAACAAGACCTTCATCACCTTCTATTGTATATTCAGGTAATGGATTTGGTAAATTGGGAAACGATTCTTCTGGTCCATAATCACGTTCAATATCATCCCAATAATCATCGTAATAGATTATTGCTTCGGCTTGCTCACGAATCAATTTTATAACTGGTATTCGTTTCATTTTGTACTTACCTCTTTAAGTGGGAACTTCTAAAAACCTTGTTTCTCAAATATCGCGTCCTTAAAAATAAAGACTTGAGAATAGTTTTCGGGTAAAAAAATTAGGTTTCTAGAAGTTCCCTGTTTCCATTTTTAGTTTATTAACACGGATAGTTACATAAATATATTCTCTTTTTTGATTTGTTCAATGGTGTAGGCAACAGGTGAAACAGTTTTTCGGCGTTCTTCTGACCAAAAATTTATTTCATGTAACGTTTTGAAAACTGCCAGACAAGAAACCTCATAACCGCAACCCGTCAATTCCGCTACCAACCGAATACTACGGTCAATCAATTTTTTATTTGTTGCCTCAACATGAGCCATCCAATTACTGTTCAAACGACCAAGTTTACCCATTGTTGCTGTTGAGATATTATTCAGAACAAGTTTTGCCGCTAAATGCGCAAAAAGTTCAAGCGGACTTTCCGGCAAATCAACTTCAATAAAAAAAACGTTACCGTTCCATTCGGTCGTAACAGAATCGGGACAATGAGAACCAATCACAAAAGCTGTCCGTTTTTCGAAACACATTCCAATGTTACGAAATTCCTGAAACCATTGATCTGTTCCGGCAAGATGTGCGATTTCGTTTTGACCGACCAAAAAAGCAACAGCGGTATTGGGTGAAACCGCAAACCGTGAAGAATCTTTTTCGTTGCCGATTTTATAAGTATATAAAGTATCAATATCAATTTTCGGCGGATGCGCAATGATTTTTTCTGCAACATTCATATTTTGGTAATCGTCCGATGTCCACGCAAGGCAACACGGCACACGTCCCAACAAATGTTTCCACGCTTCCGGTGTTGTTTTTAGCGGGTTTTTGACAAAAGCCCACGACGGCGGTGCGGATGTTTCAAGCGTTGAACGAAAAGGCGGAATCTTGAATGTTGGTGAGCGTTCTGTTGTGTCCGTGAAAATATCAATCGAATATTCGTCCGGAAAATAAGTTACCAAACCATGAGCATGATAAATAGAATATTCGAAATCGGTCATTCCGGCAAGTGTTTCAAGATTGTTCTGTTGCCGCAGTTGACGGAGCAAACGCTTGAATCGTTCCAAGCCTTCGTGTGGTGTTTGCGAAAGACCGTCTATTTTTTGTACGATAGAAGACGGAAGCGTTTTTTGGAGATGTTCGGCAAGAGCGGATTCAAAAGCAAGTCCGGCAATCAACATTTCGATTGTTGTTGCTTGCATTCGTGTTGAACCGGCAACCGCCATAGCTCCGGTCGCAAGATTGACCACATTGACACGGGAATCCTCAATCACAACACGAGAACGTTCGATTTGCCGAACAAGAAGATCAGACGGATTATTGAACAAAAAATGTGTTCGGAGACCGAGTTCCAGCGCAGCGTGAATCGTTCCAATCACCGAAGATGTTTCACCACCTTCACTAATCGCAATAAGACAATCACCCGCTTTAATACCGGCATCAAATAATTGGCGTTTTCCGAACACAATATAATCTTCAAAAGATTCAACAGAACGAATCAACGCAAAATCGCCGCCGGTCATTACCGAAAATGTCTGTTCTGAAAGTGTTTCAAAATATTTCCGTAGTTCGGGAAAACGTTCTGAATTTTTAGCACAAAATCTCCGATGAGCGGCGTCCAAAAGAATTGCAAGACGCCCTGTTGCGCCGCAACCACTGAAAAATAAGCGATTACCCGATTCAAGCGTTGATAAAATATCGTTGCGTAAATTTTGAAACGGAATTGATTCGAGTGTTTTTTCCGCAACCGGCGGAAGATCATCGTCAACAGAAAGAAGCATGAGCAAACCGGCAACTGTATTTTCAGCAAGTTTGTCGGAAAGTCCGCGAGTTTTCGGATGCGATTGTTCGGTCAACATCATGCCAAGATGAAACTGTGTTTCATGCAACAAAAAATGTTCCGCATCTTGTTGATAGGGTAATTGAGTCATGTTTTTGATCTCCTTTGATCTTTATTGAACGTTAAAAGAAAACTACTGAATACGCAACATCCTCCCAGAAGCCATGTGAACGAGAGAATTTGAAATCCCAACGCCAATCCTTTTTCCGTACCGTAAATATCGCCAAGCCATCCGAGCAACAACGGTGAAAACGAACCAAACAGGAATGCAGTCATCAGCATCAAACCAACCACTGTTGAACGTAATTGCAACGGAATCACATCAAACATTGCCGCGTGAGTATTTGATTCGTAAAGACCACGCATTCCGCCGAAAAGGAAAATTGTTATCCATAATGCGTTGAGCGAATGAACTGTTCCGATCATAAAAATTAACGGTGTTCCCAACAACATTGTTATGGATTGTAACAAAATTCGAAAACGTGGAAAACGGAAAACCATCACATCGGCAAGGAAACCTCCGACAAGAACACCAATCAATGCCGTAACATGATGATAAAACATGGCGTAACCACCAGATTCGATCTGAGTCAAAGCAAATTTTTCCTTGATAAAAGTCGGCATCCATGTCAAATAGGCATTGTTGACAAAAACAATTGCCGTGAAACCTACCGTTAAAAGTAACACCGTTGGAATACGTAACAAAATAAGTACCGCCTGAAACGGTGGAATGGATTTTTCGGTTACTGAAACGAGTTGTGGTGCGTCGCGCAGCCGAAAAAGAAGAACCAGACCGAGTAAAATTCCCAAACCGCCGAAAAGATAAAACGCAGAACGCCAACCCAATAATTCGGCAACCCAACCGGCAAGGAAACCGCTACACATAATTCCAATATAAAGTGATGCTTGATGAATTGACAGGGCAATTGCGCGGGTTTTTTCGTGATAAGCCGCAATGAGTGCGGTGGAGGCGGGACCGTAAAATGATTCACCGCCGCCGGTAGCAATACTGCGGAAAAGAATTAAACCGCCAAGCCCACGCGCAAAACCCGTCAACATTGTTGCAACACTCCAGAAAATCAAACTGGCGGTAATAATGTTCTTTTTACTCCAACGGTCACCAAGAAAACCCGCAACAGGAACCATTACCGCCAAAACCAAAAAGAGAACCGACGCTGTTAATCCGAGTTGTGTATCACTTAAACCGAGTTCCGATTTAATAGATGGAAGCAAAACACCGAAAATTGCTCGATCTGCCTGATGCAGAAAATAGGCACAAAAAAGCAAAAAGAGCAATTCCCATCGATAAAATCGCGAAGGTTCCTTTGACATAAAATTTCTGTAATATTTGTGTAATATTTTTGTAATATTTAATTTTTTTGATTTTCAAGAACACACAACCGTGCCAAGTGAACAACAACAATAATAAATACTATTTTTGTTTTGTTATTTCCCATGCGAAAACGCATTCTTTGGGAAAAAGAATCGGTTGTTGTAAAACATTTGGTTTTTCCTCTTTTTCAAAACCTTCGGGACTGATTCGCCGGATGTTTAGTGAAGTTGTTTCGTCAAAGCCGATTTCGGCAAGATTGATTCGGACTTGACTGGTAATGGGTTCACTTGACGTGTTGGCGAACAAGACAACTGCCGATTCGACATGTCCGTTTTTCAGAATTCGCCAACATCCGGTTCGAATTGCTGATGCCGTGATTAGCGGCGAATTGTAAAAATTCCAATCGGCGGTAACTTTGGGAAGTTCGGCGGGAAATTCCGGAACGCGGCACATTTCGCCCTTGTAAAAGTAATGCCGAAGTTGATGGCGAAGCCTGACCGCTTTGCGCTGAAACGGAAATTTGTCTGCTTCGTCGATGATCGTCGGAACAAACCATCCAATCTGTTCACCGAAACAAAGTGATTCGGCAGTTTTCATTCGACAAGCCAACGGTTCATTCGTTTTTCTCATGCGCGGTTCGGTACGGTCGGCGTACGTTTTTCCGCCCCGATAATCACGTCCGAACATTTGCACCGCTCCACCGTAAACCGTAGCGAATGCCGGAACTTGGTTTTCAAGTTGATGATGCCAGGTCAAAAAACCATCAACGATTGACAAACTTGTTTCCCCAGTACATTCCGATGTAATCGCACGGTCACGTAAAGCGTTGGGGTTTGACCGCAAACGATTTCGTACGGAATCGCATAACGAGTAGTCCGACAAATCAATCTTTTGCAAATCAGACCGAATCGTATCAAACATGACTTGATAACCATCCTTCCACCAATAACCGCCACCAAGAGGATGACCGTGTTTGTGATCGTAACAAAGTTCTGGAACACATGCGGCAACTTGGTCAACATAAACAGCCATTGTTCCGCATTCATTGGTCAATTTTAAAACGTTCTCGCGAACTTTTCGTTGCCAGATTTCTGTTGCTGGACACATGGGTGCCAACATCACATCGCTGCCATCCGATTCCTTACTTCCATATTGATGCATGGCGACAGAACCATCTCGTTGCTTGACCGCTCCGATGCGTCCTTCTTTTGTGTAAAGCCAGTCTTCCAGATCGCGATCACGGGAATCCCACAACAAACCGTTCACATAAGGCATAACAAAAATATCGCCATCTTTCTGTATTTCATCCACCGCTTCCTTAAAACCTTCACGAGGAACGAAATGGGGATAGTCATTGTCGTATGTATTTTTGTGCCAATAGTACCAATGAACAGCAGCAGGCACACCGAATGCGTCACGAAATTTTTTCATTACTGGAATCATTTCGTCTGGATTTACGCGATACATCGCCCAAAGCGAATGTTCTTTGATCCATTGTGGAGAATCTGTCCGACCATTTTCGTCCATTTTATCTCGCGGAAACCAAGACGCTTCTTTGCGTACCCAATCGCGATAAATTTTCGCTCCGTCGTACCAATCGTTTGTGATACTGCGGAGAACCGCCTTACCACCAATCTTGAAATCGTTGTTCGGTTTGAAAACATTTTCGGTGACAACAGTTGCCCAAAAACTGACGGTATGTTGCCATTGAGAATCCGCTTTGTCAGCCACTGAAGTGCATTCGATAAGTTTTCGGGAACCGTCAGAATCATGAAAACCAATATAAAGCCCGACATTTTCTGTTTCGCGAAATCCTTCCTTCAAGTTCTTTTCGTTCCAGATAACAAACCACGGCATGGGAACTTCAAATCCGGGATAACCGTATTGACGGTTGAAATTTATGCCGACAGGATTGTTCACAACAAGCCCTGAACGAAGCGGAAAAAACAACTTCGTGTCCGCTCCGAAATCTCGAACCGCAATTTGTCCCAATTGCATGGCAACAATGGAAATTCGATCCGATCCCGCTTGAGCTGTTTGGGATATTTCAATCCCGTCTTTTTCTGGGTCAGCAACAATTTGCATTGTAACAATAACTTGTTCCGCCCCGTCAAGACCGTTATATCCTTTCCAGAAAAGGTGTAAAACATTTCCTTTTTTTTCCATTTCGACACGTTTCCACTGGTTGTCGGCGAGTGCGACAGTCCGTGTTTTTGCGTCGGGTGGACAGAGAATCAACGAAAACAATGGTCTGGTTGGTGTGGAACAAAAGGTGTGTCCACTTCGTTTGTCTGCAAGCGAAATAAGTCGTACACCTTGATTTCCAGACGATTCCGTTTTTTCAAGAATCATGATCAAATCGCGACTTTCGAGATGTTGTGTTTCTGAAGCAAACATCGTATCGGAAAATGTCAAAAATGTGATCAAAAACGATAACGATAATAAAAAGATTATTTTATGTGACATAATCACTCCTTTCATTAGAGAACTTTTAATAATTCATTTCTGTAATATTTCAGCAGAATTTTCGGTGTAGTCCATATAATTGTTTCAATTATATTATTTACTCCTTATTTTTCTAACAAAACGATTTAACAAAATAACCTCAGTAGTAGGTTAAAATAGAAAAACATAAAAATTGCTGAAATATTACAAACATTTTAGGGAAGGGCAAATTACAAAAATTACAAATAAAAGTATTATTCATAAACTTCCAATTCGGCAATGGACATTTGTTTTCCGGGTTGATTAGGTCCGTTTGGTTTGTACGAACGAATCCGAATTTGCCGTGTTTCTTTTGGTTCGAACGAAACATCAAGACTTTTTCCGTTTTGTTCATTAAAACGACCAAGAGAAATTTCGTTTTCGGCTGGAGTAACAGCAAAGATTTCTACTTCGGTGGGATAGCCGGAACCGAAATGAACAACAACACGTTGAATTTTAATTGATTCTAAAAGGTCAACTTCATACGTCCATGCCCAATCATCGGCTCCGATAGCGGTTGTGTTACGATTACCATCATTTCCGTTACGCGCAGCATGAATTAAACCACCACTAGGTGGTAACTCTCGTTTATTATCATTACTTCTCAAGAACGCCGGTTTTTTCCAGGCGATATTTTTTGCGGGAATTGATTTCCCTTCTTTCCATGCGTAACGTTCTTTTGCCAAAGCGTCAATTCTCTTTCGTAACGGTTTGAGCGTTTCGAGTTGAGAGCGATCTAATTCGCCGTCACGATAAAGCAACACGTCAATCGAAACAACACCGCCCAAAGCGTTGACGTGATGAACATATTCCGCTAGTGCTGTAGTATCTTTGCAAGTGCCGGGTTGTCCCCAACCACCGCCGATGTATGGCGACATACCAAGAAAAGATAATATATGCCATTGTTCACCGTTCAGAAATCGTCCGGTTGGTGGTACTAGAGCAAACGAATTTTGTTCACCGCAAATGTAATCTTCGTAAATGGAGTTGGCTTTCATTTCAATACCAGGGTTAAACGCAATAATCCGATCAGGATTTCCGGCACGTAAACCTTCGGCAAAAATTTTGAACATGTCATCATTGTAACCAATCCATTCGTAAGAACCATCGACCCAATAACCTTTCACTTTATCCTTGTAACGATTACCGTATTCGGCGGCAACACGTGACCAGTTACGGACAAATTCTTCTGTAACTGGAAATTGAAGTTTCAATCCTTTAGCGGCTTGTGGATCACGGCTAGTAGCATCACCGGTGAAATAAAGCATTAGATCAATGTTCCGTTTGTGCAACGCCTGATAAAGTTCTTCGATTAAATCACGGCTGGAACAAGCTTCACCGGTTTTGTAACCGGTCAAACGATTAAAGGTTTCATTCGGAGCAATCATAAAACGTTCTTGCTGAAGAACCGTGAAAATAACGTAACCTGCTCCTGTTTCTTTCATCCGTTCAGCAAAAAGTTCTACATTGAACTCATTGACACAATCATCCCACGAGGTTGATTTTCTTAAACTAGCAACACGTTCCGGATTGTTTTGAATCTTGTTAAGGTAATGAACCAAAACACCGTAATCGTGTTGAAGAAACCAATCCGTCCGTTCCGGTTGCGGTTCCCGCGAAAAAACCGTTACTGGAAAAAGAAGGAACAAAAACAATACACTCAATACAAATCGGCTCAATAGTTTCATGGTACAAAATAGGGTAAAATGGTTAAACAATTGGTAAAAAAGTTTGTCATGAATTCAGTGGAATTTTCGCAACAATTCACTGAATAATTACAAAATTTCTATTGCCTTTCTTATTCGGAAGAACTTAAGTGAATGTCGTTAACTTCCGACGAAAGATCAATGATCAAATTGGGATTATCCCAATGAAGTTCATCTTTCGTTGCTTTCTGTGTTGTGATAAACGAACCGGGAAAATCAGGATCGGGAATTGGTTTATTGGTTTTGAAAAAACCTTGAACCTTAACAAGATTCATTCCTTTCGCTGCTTTACCGACATATTTTCCGTCGATAATTCTTGCTCCGCCTTCGATTCCTTTTCCACTGTTACCGAAAAAGACAATATAACCGGAAACAAGCGGTTTATCGTCAAGCGTAATATTTCCTTCAATATCATGAACATGTCGTCCACAACAGGTAAAAGCAAAATCGGTAAATATTAAAAACAAAAATCGGTTCATAATTAATTGGGGTTAAATAGTTAATCTGTACTTACTAAAAAATTTTCCACATCATCACACGTTTGGAATCTCATAACCTTTCCGCCGTTCACGGGCGAGAAAAGTGGAGGCTTGGTCGTCGCCGAGAATTGTTTCTGTTTTCGTATCCCAACGGATTTCCCGATACAATCGGGTTGCAATGACACAAAGATGGCAAACCGTCATCGTTTGTAGCGTGGAAGCAACATCTGAAATTGGTAACCCGCCATTCTTCACGCAATCGATAAAATTCTCTTTGTGCGAAGTAAAATCCCGATCACTGTATTTGAAACAATCTTTGCCGTGAAATAATTCTTTATAATTGTCAGTTGTTATCTGTTTCTGCATACCGTCTTGCACGGGTTTCCCATTAATTCTTGGTCGGTCAACGTGAATCCGTCCTTTGGTTCCTTCGATCAACACGCCGGTTCCGTCCACCGAATCGCTTGTAACAATAAGTTCTACACCGTTTTCAAACTCGACCAGGAGTGTGAAATCTAACGGTATGTTATAACAATCGTCCTTTGTCGGATAACCGTCTTTATACGGTACGCCCATTCTGGTCGAGTACGGACGAATGCGAATTAATCCGCTGTTTTCGTTGATGTTCATTGCCCAAACAGCAAAATCTACATTGTGTGCTCCCCAATCGGTCAATACGCCGCCACTGTATTCAATCCAGTAGCGGAACGTACCATGACACCGTTGCGGAATATACTCGACTTTCGGCGTTTGCCCCAACCACATATCCCAATCAAGATTTGCCGGTGGTGTTCCCTTCGCAAACGGACCGCCGGGCTTTGGTTGTCCGATATCCGCCGTAAAACGTTTGATATTGCCGAGCAAACCTTTACGAACCATTAGACACGCAGCAACAAACGAGTTACGTTCACTTCGTTGTTGTGAAGCGACTTG
>JAIRTV010000239.1 GCA_031254675.1 Planctomycetaceae bacterium
CTCAAAAAATGAAACGGTTTTTGTAAAATAAATAATTTTGACATAATTGTTTGTGAGTTGTTTGAATTAATTTTGAACTAATATTTTTTAAGCCGACGTGGGTCAATTTTAATATTCCAGCCGAAGAGTTTTCACTTTCTATTGTGTTGGCGAAACATTACCCACTTTGGGCGCAACAATTTAGCGGTCGAATGTTCAACACTTTTTTTATTGGAATACTCAAAATTGTTTACCCGAAAACTCGTTTAAGACGGTCGAGATTCCATTGGACTTTTTCGGCGGCGGTCATTTTTGAAAAATCAGGCGTATCGGGTTTGGTGTTTGTTTTTTTCGTTGAAACCGCTGAACGACCGCCATAACTGTCGGTTGATTCCATTCGTTGCAAGTCGTCCGCCAAAGAACGTCGCGGCGTGATAGAAAGTTTTTGGAGATCACCATGATACGCTTTCACCGCTTCAACCGGTTCCATTTGACTGTCGGCAATCGCCCGAAGATATTTGACAAAAGTTAATTGATGTTCGGCGTGATTGATTTTGCGACCATACAACGCCACTCGTGCTCCATACTTTTTGGCATCGGCAAGCATTTGGAACGCATCAAGAGTTGTTCCTGCCGACCCGCCAAGAATACCAACCACCAAACGACTATCGTAACGAGCTAACGCTTCCATCGCTTTCGGACCGTAATAAGGAATCTTCAGAAAAATTGGTCGCCCTCGCTCGGTAACTCCCGCCAATGTCCGAACAATATGATTGTTGACAAATGTCGGAATATCTTGCGGCACCGTAGAACCGGAAATATTCGGACTAAACACTTCAAGGAAATGTCGAAAACCTTTTGCTTCCGCTTCGATTCGAAAGTCTTTGTACGCCAACAACGCTTCTCGATCATGTTCCAGATCATTGTTGAACGTAATCGAATACAAACCCAAATCCGCACCAAGTTTCCGTTCGTTCGGTTCGCAATGAATTTTGCCGCAAAGAGCATGATCAATCGTTGCTGTTCGGAACCACCGACTCGGTTCACTGCCGTAAACTCCTTCTGCTCCGGCAAGCCAAATATCGGTGGTGTCATTCGCACGAATTGCCGGAGTAATTGTTGAGTTGTCGAAAATTCGTTCCCGAATCGTTAAAATCTCACTCGTACTCGCACTCATCAACATAATATCAACAAGACCTTGCGCAACAACATGACGGATTTGTTCGCGGTACTCGTCTAACGTTCGAAACGCCGCTTCGTGTCCGTAATGTTCAGGGCTTTGCCCAGGAGCAGAAAGCCCATAAGCCATGTCCGCATCTTTGGCATCAGCTAAAATAAAATCGTTGCAATTCCGGTCAGTAAGAATTCGAGATAATTTCTGATCAAGTGTTTTTTGCATAAAAATTAGTGTTGGTAATTCGGTTAAATTGTCCAAAATATTTTACAGTATCAATTTTACAAAATAGAATCCCATTAATCTAACGTTAAAACAGAACAAAGTCAATCCGTATTGCGATAAATTGATCGGAAATAGCGGAGATGTCGCTTGGTTGTTTCAGAAGGACATTGCCCATACGTATTAAGTTAAGGCATTTTGCTGAATTTGTTGGAGTTTTGTTAAAATGAACAATTTTTATGAAGTTTATTTTTCGAGCAACCCGTTTTGATTTTTGCTGAGATTTTTGCTGAGATTTTTGTTAAGATTTTCTTGTTTTCCGATCATTTTTGTGTTTTCTCGTGTATGTTGTTCCGAATTGATCTTGGAAAAAAGGGAAATTTTTTGTAAAGTATGTTTTTGTATTACTTAACCTTATTACTTTAACAAACGAAAATTCCTTTCGGATGTTGTTACGATGACCAACGTTTTTATTTCGGGCGGCTGCAAAAGCGGAAAATCTTATCACGCTCAGATTCTCGCTAAAAATAAGCAACAAAAAAATCTGCCTCTGTATTATTTGGCAACAATGTTTCCACAAGACAACGAAGATCAACAACGTATCAAGAAACATCAACAAGATCGAATCGGTTGGGGGTTCGAAACAATTGAAGTTTCAAAAAACATTTTGTCCGTTCTCGATACATGTAACGCCAACGGTACGTTTCTGCTGGATAGTGTTACGTCGCTTCTTGCCAATGAAATGTTTTCCGAACAAGGAACGATTGTCGATCATGCCCCCGAAAAATTAGGTCACGAATTAGTGTTGCTCGCAGGAAGATTGAAAAATATTGTGTTCGTGTCCGATTTCATTTACTCGGATTCTGATTTTTATAATACTTCAACAGAAGAATTTAGAAAAGGATTGGCGTTTATTGACCGGAAATTAGCCGGAATTTGCGAAACAGTTTTGGAAATGTCGTGCGGAATTGTTATTGCTCATAAAGTGGAATAAAAATTCGGTATTGATTTTAACGGAACAATATCAGAATCAAAATAATACCAACAAATGTTGTGAAGGACAAAATTTGTTGAGCGGTTATGATGGTTCGCAAGGGAGTTTTTCGCACGCAAAAAAACAATAATTGGAAACAAATCAACACAGGTATTCCGAAAACACCTAAATATAATCCAATCAAGATTCCCGAAACAATTCGCGAAATTAAATTTGAGTTAAGCGATATTTTTTTTGGAACATTAAGCAATGTCTTTGCTGAAACATCTGAAAAAAGAACAGCAATAATCGAACATAACATTGCACTAAGGAACACAACACTCAACGCAATGGATTCATTTCCGGTTTTGATATATTGTATTGGCTCGGCAAACAACGGAAGATGAAACGAGTATTGGATGAAATACGGCATGATGAACGCCGGAATAGCAATGGGAATAAAGAGTTTTGTAGGAATGGTTTTTCGTTCTTGTTCGATAAAACCGGCAGCAGCGAATGTAACAACAAGACCGGAAAAAGTAACAACAAAACAGAAAAATTCGATGATCGAATAATTGCAGTTGCGGTCAAGAGCCAACAAGGAAATTGTTCCGAAAATACAACCGCAAAGAGCTTCGACAATCGGATAACGAATATTAATTGGTTCTTTGCAATCGCGACATTTTCCGCGAAGAAAAATCCAACCAAACACCGGAACATTATCGTACCAACGAATCGGATGATGACATTGCGGACAATGGGACGGCGGATTGGAAAGACTTTTGCCACGCGGCAACCGATAGATAACAACATTCAAAAAACTCCCAATACACATTCCGAAAAATGTTAGCCAAATAAATAAACTCAACTCAATCACAGGATCAGAATCAATCATCATAATTATTATAGTTCAAAAAATTGGAAAATCGGTAATGATTCGGAAGAATTTTTGTTGCGTGTTGATCAATATTTGGAAGACAATTTTTTTAATTTCGCTATTCTATTTTTTTGTTAGGACGATACGATTATTCGGGATTCTGTTATCGCCGGTAAATCAAACCAATTCCGATGGAGTTGACCTCTGTAACAGGATAAATCGCCAACCCTCGCGGTAACGGTTTGAGTCCTTCTGTTTCCGAAACAGCCCGAACCGAAAGATACGCAAGATACCAACCCAATAAAACTTGCGACAAATAATGAGCATCGTCATTCAACCGACTCCAACCAGGAATAATCGATAACGTGTAGAATAAACTTTTGACCCAGATTTTATCGGTCATTTGCGCTGCGGTAATAAACGGAACCGCTCCAATAAAAGCGTGTCCACTCACTCCATGATCATTTTGAAACGGTTTCCAATACGAAGAACCATCACGCGGACGATCAGAACCAAGAACAAATTGCGTCGCAAGAAGTGTCGGCGCCCCCACCGTATAACCCCGCGCCGTACGATCAAAAAAATCACCAATAAAATGACACACCTCTCCATTACGGCAATCCTTGTTTTCATCAACAAAATACCTCCGCTCCTGATGAAAACGATACAGAATTGTTGTCGTTACCACAATCGGAATAAAAATTTTGCCCTCACCAAATATTTTGCTAAACTCACTAAATTCTTTGGTAAAATTGCAACGAATTTGATCGTTATACCAATTTTGAAAATGTCTGTCCATTTTGGTATTTGCCAGAATACCAGCACCAAGCAACGATAATCCGTAATTTTTAATGTCGCTTTTTTGATACAAGTTACCGAAATCCGAAAAAATTCGATCACGCCCGCGATTTCCAAAACGGAGAAATGTTTCAGAAAACGTCAACGGAATAGGACGAGATAAAGTCAATTCGTCGGAAATCGAAAAAAACGGTGGTGTTGGTCGGTTGTCTGTTTGTGCAATTGCGGTGATTGTTCCTGTTGCCAAGATCAAAAAAATTATCATCCCAATCCGAATCATCTTGAACATGATTTGCCTACGATACAATTACAAACTTTTAACAAAAATCACACAAAATCATAACACTAAAAATTGGCAGAGAAGATTTTGACGATTCGGTTTTTGGATTCAATGCAAATATTAAATAGGGTAATTGCCGGAAGAGAAATCAAACTCGTTCGCTGATCGCCGTTTGGAGTAACAACATTTGATGACGCATAATACTGAGTGCAGTATTAAATTCCATATTATTTTTTGCCATTTCGGTTACTTGAAATTCCATGCCGACATTGTTCAGATCGTGGTACAAAATCGGATGATCCACAGGCCAATCGTCTCCAAATGCCGACGAGCTTCCCTTTTTGAGAGGCCAATCCGGTCCGAAATGTCCGGGCGGACGGTGTTTTCGTGTGATTGCTTCCGCTAATTTTTTCTTGAACGACCCGACATCCATATCCCGTGCTTGGTACATTGGCGTATCGAAGTTCGCAATATTACCCGCCAGCAACGCCTGACGTGCTTCGTCAAAATTCACAACCTGTTCCAATACCGGAACTGTTGTCCCATCAAACAACGCTCGAAATTGATAAGTTGGACGAATCATTTTAGTTAATAGTTAATAAATAGTTGACAGTGAATCGTTGCGAATGGAAACGGCGAAGTTGTTTCAACGGAATTTGGTGTAGGCGGACAAAACTTGAGAACCTTGACGAACACGCCGAAGTTGGTTTTCGGTTTCTGTTTTTTGAACTGTCAGTTCGTCCATACTGATCGAATCGTTTTGGATGATTTCTTCTAAGAGTGTTGCACAACGTTCTATTGCTGCATTCGTTTCAAGCCGTTCTGTTTCATTGTTCCATTTTCTTTCTTCCGGCGGAATCGCCTGAAACGGAGCCAACTGTTGTTCAATCGCCTCAAATTCATTCATAAGCCGTTGTTTTGTCGCCAAATGATGAAGCAAAACGGAAAGATTATTTTGCCGGACAATTTTCAACTGTTGCATCGATATCGGAAGCAAACGCCGAAGCAATTCTTCTTTACACTGAATAAGTTCGCTCAAAGTCATGTTTTAACGATTCCTCTTTTAGGCGTTTCAGATAAAAATTTCACTGATAATACATGACCAATCGCCAATTGTAGAACGACAACCGACAATTGTCGTTCTACAATTGGTCATTGCTGTTCTACAATCGGCAATTGTCGTTCTACAATTGGTCGTTGCTGTTCTACAATCGGTAATTGTCGTTCTACAATTGGTCGTTGCTGTTCTACAATTGGCAATTGTCGTTCTACAATCGGTTATTTGCTGTTCTACAATTGGCAATTGTCGTTCTACAATCGGTTATTGCTGTTCTACAATTGACAATTGTCGTTCTACAATTTTTGATTTTTTTGGGCTTGAATGAGTTTTTTCCAATTACTATCTGGTGGAATCGTACCGTTTTTTTCCAAACGGTTCAAGATGAATTCTGCTTGATTTAATGTTGTTGAGGCTTCTTCGGGTTTTCCGATTTGCCGAAGCGCCAGCGTCATGCGAATTAACGCATCCAATGATTCCGGTCGGTTTTGATAACGGGTTGCGACAATACTCAACGCCGAAATTGCTTGCTCATAACGTTTTAATTCCATCAACACCGAACCGGTTTCAAACAAAATGTTCCGCAGCATTAATTGTTCTGATTCTGTCAGATCCATTACTTCTTGACGTTTCACGAGTAATTCTTCGGCTTTGTGAATATGAACCAACGCTTTTTCCCGTTCGAGATCGGCGTTTGCCAACAGTTGTTGGCGGACGGCTTCCAACACGGATTCTTCCGCAGACCGTGAAAATTCGGACGCTTGATGCAAATAAGCCCGCGAAAGATAATAATGCGAATCCGCTGTCTGAATTGCATTGGGATAATTCCGAACCGCATCTTCCAAATAAGGAACCGCTTCCGAAAAACGCCCTCGCTCAAAAAACAACTTGCCCAACGCAAACATAGAATCCCGATAAATTGCCGATGATGGGGCGTATTCGTCGATTAAATTCTGCTGTAATATTTCTTGAGCTTTTTCCCATTCTTTTTTCTCAATATACGCCCGACTCAACATAATTCGGATACGCGGAACCAATGCGTGTTGCGGATAATAGCGAAGAGCGTCTTCCAAGAGATCAACAACTTCGTCCAGAACGTCAATGTGAAGATACATTTCACCAAGATTGAGATAAACTTCGGGGCGGTGTTCGTTGATTGTGGTTCGCAAAAAATGTTTGTATTGGGGAATGGCTCGTCGATAATCTTTGCCCAGCCGGAAGTTTTCTGCACTTCGCCACAGCCAATCGCTAAAATCCGTCGATTCATAATCAATCCGGCTCAGTTCGGCAAACGCTTCGCCGGAACGTTGATATTTGGTGTAAGATTCTTGCAATAATTTTTCGCCAGCCTGACCAAGAGTTGCGTCGGCTTGTTGCCGAAGATGAACCGCCCACGCTTCGTAAATATCGCCGCGAAATCGCGCCCATTCCGGTGCGGGCATGACGCCACGCAAAAAATAAAGCAATGTTGCTGCTTCTTTGTATTCTTTTAGTTGAATATTGTTTCGAACGATTTCGCGGCAACGTTCCAATATTTTGCTTTTTGGAAGCCAAAAGCAGGTATAATTTGGTTCATTCCGCATTGTTTCGAATGTTCGGGCGTAACCGCGTAACGCTGTTTCTGTTCGTCCGAATTTCCGTTCGATTTCTGCCCAGAAAAAATCAGCTGCAGCCGCTTCTGACGTATTGGAAAATGTTTCCGCTAATTTGAGATAAATTTCCTGTGCTTTTGCGAGATCGCCCATTTCGTCATAACAAATTCCTTGCAGGAGTTCGGCGTTCCGATGCCAGCGAAGTTCCAACAATTCCTGATGTTGTACCGCCTGAAAATGTTCAATAGCTTCTCGATATTTTTCTACCGCACGGTCACGGAATTTTTGCGCGTTGACTTGAACCGAATCAGGCGGCGGTTGGGTTATCAGAGTTCCTGAAGGAAATTCGGGAGGAATCGGTGCTTGCTCTTCTTTTTTTCCCGACGGCATTTCAGGAGGAAGGACAATAATTCGATCTTCCGAAGACGACGAGGACGGTTCGACACCGGAAACTTCTTGCGCATAACGTTCGGCAATACGACTTCGGATGGCATTGATCCGCTGGGAAAGCGTTGCGTCGGTATTTCCGTTGCTCGGATTTTCTTCTAACAAATTCTCGTTGATTGGAATTGGCGGAATGACTGCCGACCAAGAATTAACCGGTTCAATGGGCGCAACCGGAGCAACCGCCCAAACCGAAGATTCGGAAGAAATGTTGACTCCGTTTTTTGGGCGATTATTTTGTTGGTAGGAGTTGTTTGGGTTGTTGTTTCTCTGATTGTTGTTATTCGGATTATTGCGATTTGGTTCCGTTGGCAACAGTTTGTCCCAATTTTGATATTCTTGATTTTGAGATTCCGGCGAAAACGGAGTGGATGAGTTTGGTGTTGCGGGGGGAACGCTCGGATTGGGACTCACCGGAGCCGGAGCAACCGGCAATTCATTGAGCAAAACCGGATTCCGATTGTTTTCCAAATCAAAACTTCGTTGTTGTAGTTCTCTGGCTCGCAACAGAGCAATTTGACCAAGAACCCAATGTCGCATGGTTTGGAATTGGTCGAGTTGCGGAATGGTTGCCAGAATTTGTTCGGCGGCGTCGGCGTTTCCGAATTGAATGAAAATTCTTGCCCGAAGAAAATTTGCTTCATCGAGTTCGTTTTCGGTGGTTGCCGAATCTTCCTGAAAGGCTTGCAAATATCGGAGTGATTCGTGGAGATCGGGAGTCGGTTCGAGAAAATAAGAATGAGCCAAAAACCAATAAATCCATTTTCTATTAGGCGAACCCAACTCCAACGCTTGCTGAAGTGGTTCGCGACATTGGGTGAGTTCGCCGCTCAGGTACAAACTTTTTCCAAGTAAAAATAACCCTTCGGTACGGCGTTCGGGGATGAACCCGTAAGTTCCTGAATCGCGTAAATAATTTGCGGCGGCAAGATAAAAAGGTTGCCGATCTGTTTCTCCGGTATTTTCTGCGATATAACAGGTTGCGGCTCCAAGCACAAAAAGTGCTCCGGTACGAGTTTGAACATCTGTCGGCGAGGCATATTTAAGAACTTCTTCCGCCAACCGTTTGGCTTCCGAATACGAACCAAGATCATAAGCTGTCAGAGTTAATTGAAGCGTGGGGCGGTTGACGTAGTTAATGATATAACGCAAAACCAAACCAACTGAAATCAAGAAACAAAGCGAAACAACGATACCGATTGCCAAAGTGATTGCGAAATGGGCTTTTGCCCAATCGACACAGTCATCGCGAAAATCGAGAATAATATCGAGTACAACATTTCCTGTTGAAATACTGAGTTCGTCTTCTTCGGAATCTTCGTCGTTATCTTGTTTTTTTTTGTTGTTGGTTTTCGTATTCTCTTCGTCGTCGGCAACGGGTTGTTTTTGGGGTCGCCGACGTTTTTTTACAATAGGTACAACAACATCTTCATCTTCGTCTCTAATTCGTGCCATACAGGAACGATAACAATTTGCTCGAACCGAGTCAAGGGAAATTCCCCAACAAGACCTTCTCTGTTCGCCGCCAACTTTACCTTGTTTGCCGAAAGTTGCCCCAAAGGTAGGTGATGTTTCGCCGAAACATCACAGACGAGCCCCTTGTGGTGGGCGACCTTTCGCCGAAAGGTCGCATTGCCGCAAGGCAATTCTGTCCCTGTGTTCGGACGGAAATCAATGTTGCCAAACGGTTTGAAATCCGATTTCCGTCCGAACACAGGGGCTGGTCGGCTATCGCCGACGTGATGTTTCGGCGAAACATCACCCACCATGTTTCGGCGAAACATCACCCACCTTTGAAGCGACATCACCCACCTTTGAAACAACATCACCTACCTTATATCTTGTTTTGAATAGACTTAAAGAAAAACTCTCATAGGAATAATCTTACGATTACCGAATTGTTGAAATTTTCATTGTTGGTGGGCGGTTGTTATTGGATTCGACAGACAATTCGGTAGGCGGAATTCGTGTTGGTGTTCTGTTTGATTTTGGGCTATTCAAATCGCTTGGTTTTGCGTGAGTAACCGGCTGATCGCCGAGAGCAGCCTGCCGACTCTCGTAACCAACCGGTTGAACCCCACAAACAACCGGCTGACTCCCTTGATCAACCTGTCGATTCTCATAACCTGTACGGTAACTCCAATGGGCAACTTGTTGAATATCACCCCCCTGAATTTCTCGACTATTATTCTCCTTGTTGTTCGCCATCAATTCCGTTGGGGGTTGCGTCTGGCTCAGCTTGCCAGGCAAATAAACCACCGCCTGCGAACTCACCACCGAAGAACCAACTTCAGGAATATAACGAACTATCAACGAAACCTTTTTCGCATCACCCTCCGGTCCCTCCGAATCCCAAGGAACCCAAAAATTATACGACGCCCCCAACTTCGATTTCGCATACAATTTCTTGACATCATTCTTGTCAAAAAGATAACTCCGCGTCGGAATATTATCTTCCGGTTGCCGATTCTCTTCGTCAAACGCATACACAACAACATTGCCGTTGATTTTGATTGGCTTTTTCGACTCCTGATCGTAAAAATAAACCCGCCCACCAAAACCACGTTGTGGTTCTTGACCGGCTTCGTGTTTGACTGCCGGCTCCCACACCGCCACCGTCTTCGCCGGCGGTCCCGACGGACGCCACAAAGAAAAATCCGGCTTCGTCCACGTCCTACCGGAACATCCAATAAACGTAAACAACAGAATAACAATAAAGAAAAATCGAAATCGAAACATCCGACTCCCCATCCGGTTTGCAATCCTATTCGTTTTCATATTCATATTTAGTCCTTTTTGTGAATTTGGTGTTTGTATGATCCTCTTAACGCCCTCGGCAACTCAACCCAAAAAATCACCGAAATAAATTAACAATTAGGGTTCCTCTTTCGGGGCAAATGTCGGGAATGGCAAGGCTTGTTTGACTTTGTCGTCGGACGGCAATTGCGATTCGTCAAGAATAACCGCCGCCGCCGGAATACACGGTACTTCATGCGGATACCATTCGTCACCCCGAATCTTCATTTTGGAATCGCCCGTCAACTTCACCACATCGTTAATACACCAATGCATTCGCGAGGCTTCCTGTTGACGAAGTATCTGCATATCCGCTTCACTACGGATAATCGTAGGCGTCAAAACAATTAACAATTCGCTCCGCTCACATTTAACCGAATTGTATTCAAAAAAGTGTTTGAGAACAGGGATTTTGTTCAAGCCCGGAATACTTCGGTTGATGGTTTCTTTTTGTTCCGTGATCAGTCCGGCAAACACTATCGTTTGTCCGTCCAACGCACTCACGGTTGTTTGGGCGTTGGTTATATTGAATTTTGGAGCGTTCAACGCCACGCCGCCCGAAACCATAATCGGAATACCATCGGTAATCGAACCAACACTGGATTTTTCAACATAAATCCCCATCACAATCTGCCCATCCGCCGTAATACGCGGAATAATATCAAGAATTGTTCCGACTTCTCGATAGTCAACTGTGGTATTCGTATTTCCGGCATAAGATGATGTTTCCGACCCCGACACGGTGGGAATATCTTGACCAACCTTAACAGTTGCTCGTGTATTGTGTAATGTTGTTAGAAAAGGACGGCTTAACACGCGAAGTTTCCCTTGTGTCTCCAACGCCCGAACCAAAACGCTCACCGATTCGCTCGACGCCGAAAAGGTAAAACCACCGATACCGCCTTCGCTTCGTCCGGTTCCGAGACTTGTAATTCCCTGCGTTCCAACAGTTCCGGTTCTGACGGCGCCAAGCGGTAATCCTTGAGTCGGATCACCAAAAAGAAAACCCGGCGCCAAAGCACCGTCACTCAGCAAACTTCGATCAAAAAGCAAAGAATCCTGAAGACCAAATTCAATTCCTTGATCGCGTCCATTACTCATTTGGACTTCGGCGATCAGAACCTGAATAGCAACAATGAGTTGACGTTCATCGAGTTCCTGAACCATTGTCCGAACCTGATCATAATAACGCGGTGTCGTACTAATAATCAACGAATTAGTTATATCGTCGGCAACACAGATAATTTCCTTTCGATACTGTTCTTGTGGACTTTGCGGCAAATACATACTGCTGTTTTGAATTTCGAGTTGTCGTTCGCTGGCGGCGTAATTATTGATGATTGTTGCAATTTCGGACGCTTGCGAGTTGAGCGGTTTAAGAATCATGACTTTGCGGTTATTCATATTTTCTTCGTCAAGCCGAATCAATAACGCTTCGACAACCGTCATATCGCCGGCACTGCCGCAAGCAATAATACTGTTTGTTCGCGGATCGGTCTGAAAACGCACGGACACCAATGTGCTTTCGCCTTCTTCGATACCGGGTCGAACAGTTGCCATTTGCGAGGTTGCCTGAGTTCCGCCGCCGAATCCGCCGCCGGTGCCGCTTGCCGCGCTTGCCGCAAACAAATTGGTCAACACCGTCGTCAAGGTGTAAGCATCACCATTGACCAACGTAAACACCTTAATTTGTGATTCCGCTGACGGAAGTTGATCAAGTTGTTTGATCAACGCTTCAATCAACGACATACTTTTCTCCGGCGCCGTAACTATTAACATATTGCTCCGCGTGTCGGCAACAACCCGAACATCGTACAAAATATTAGCGCGTTGTAAATTTCCGTCGGCGTCCACGGTTCCGATTGAGAGCATGGGACTTCGTGTTCGTGTGTTTTGCGAACCGCCCGCCGCTCCCAACCCTCCACCAAAACCACCAGCAGCCGAAGTCGCTCCCGATCCTGTTCCCGCAATCGCATTCTGCAACGTTGTCGCCAATTCCGACGCCATCGCATTTTTAAGCGGAAATGTTTTCACAATATTTGTTGCTTCACTTCCTTCCGAATCGAGTTGCAAAATCATGTTGGCGATTTCGACTATATCGCGCGGATTCGCCTGAACAATCAA
>JAIRTV010000266.1 GCA_031254675.1 Planctomycetaceae bacterium
CTGCTCAATACGAATTGCCGCTTCTTTCGCGGAAGCCGGGGGGCGTTTCGTGAATTCTTCGATAATCGAAACACGATACTCTTCGAGATCGCTTTTCGGATGATTTGAGTCGATTGTCGTTACAAGTTCGATTCCGCCTCGCTGAAACATGTTGATCACGTCACGAACGGTATGAACATGTTGCTGAACAATATTAGCTATCTCGGGTGCAAACTTGCCACAAGCGTGAAGCCAAAGAATTTCGAAACGACGCATAATCCGTGCGTCAGGATAATGGTAGCGAAAATGATGAAAAGATTTCTTATCGTCATCGGTATAAGTAGCACGCAACATCCTTAGACTCCTTTCTGTATATGAGCAACACAAAACTAAAGTAGAAACAATTTAACTAAAGTAGAAACTATCTAAAGGCTCTCGAAAAGTGTCCGTTCATTGACGGTGCGGAGTATAGATTACGAACCAGGGACATGGGAAATGACAGAGGAAGACGTAACACCTACGTGGGATATTGATCATTATTTCAAGCATATTTATAATCCGCATCGGTCACCTCGTGCAACAAAATCACTTACTGGCAAAGGTATTAAGATTTGTCCTTGGTGTGTAAATGCTAATTTTGAAAAATTTTTCAGAACAACTGATGTTCGCGGGCGTGTTTATAAAACTAAAGTGCCAAAATTAAACCGTTTGCAATTGGTTCATATTCCGTGCACCGGGCAAAATGTTCAGTATTGTCGTTTTTGTGGTTCCGTTTGGCCAGAATATCGTGATGATCCTATATCAGGTGGCGGCTTGCTCGAAATGTATCTGGCATTACTCGGTGTCATTCAGTTTGTGGATTATGATACACAATAAACTATTTTCTCTGCAAAAGTGAAAATAATTTTGTTAAAAAAAGATAAACGTTCACGGTAATTTTCTCTGTTGTGTGTTTTTTCGTGATTTGTATAATTTCGGTTACTGACAATTTAACTTAATTTGGGAATCACCGACGATGGCAAACAAAAAAACTACACAAGAAGAATGCCTTAACTGTTATTTTTTGATCACAACAATTTGCTTAAATTAACAACCACATTTGAACGCTGGGAATTATTGTAAAATTCAGGAGAGCTGGATCATGAATGATTCGCATCTTAAGAAATTGGCGGAAAAACAAATTCAAAATAAATCATTTGACGAAGCCTTGAAAACGATTCGCTCGATGGACGAATACGTTCAATGTTATTATTGGGTAGAGATTATTTTGTCTCTTGAGAAAGATAATCAATCGGAATATGCAATGACATTGGTTGAAGAGGCACATTCCACAATCCGTGATGCTTTCTGTGTAGAGAGTCTGGATTCTGAACTCGCCTTGATTGGAGAATTTTTGGCAAGACAAGACAAATTTGATCTTGCAAAAGAAGTATTTCGTGATGCTTTTCACCTGTCTCGACGGCAACAGACTTTTGGCGAGTCTTTGTTTGGAATGGAAAAAGTTGCGGATAGTGCGGAACTCTATTACGAGAATATTTATGAGTTGATCAATGACGACGATCTTGAGGACAATCTTGAGGACGATTGGTATTATCGATCACCGTTGCCTGAATTGATTCGATACATGATGGAAAAGAAAATCAGACAACAAAATGAAGAAGTAATTTTTCGCTTTGTTGACTTTACTCGTGATGTGATTACTCGTATTAGAAAACCACTAACACAAGCACTTGCGAAAATCCCGCTTGCCGAATGGATCATGCCATTTAATAAGAACGAAGCTGAAAGAATCTATGACGAAATTTTTTCCATCATTCAATCGGAGAGTCAAGACTATCTGGAAAATGATGCAATGGACGATTTGGTTGCATCATTAGTTCAGATTGGATATCTTGACAAAGCGTTGGCTTTCGCAGAATGGATACAAAATTCTTGGGACTACTTTTGGACAAGATATGAAATTGCCAGTGCCTTAATGAACAGCAATCAACAGTTAACGGCAGAAATGCAGATTGAAGAACTTCGAAACTTGACCAACACGCCAAACTATTTTGAACGTCTGCAAGCCCTAGAGAAAGAAGGTTATGATTCGGCGAAAGAATTACTTGAAATCATAAACGAGATGCTTGATACTTTTCCGCAATGGATTAGTCATCGTTTTCATGTTATACCGAGCCGGTATGGGCGGTAGGCTTCGCCCTTGAACAAACGCTCCACGTTGTTGCGCTTGCCGTGTTCAGCTTTGCGAATTTTAAAACGGCTTCAGCATATTACATTGCCGCAAAAACTCATTGATCAATTTCGTTTTTATGACGCAAAACTATTACGGGATATTCCGTAAATCACTTTAACTACCAACTTCACACATAACACCAATATGAAAAATTGTCGGCATAATATCATAGAGAATTTTGTGTTTGCTTTGCTTGCGGGGCTTGCCATACTGTTCTTACCGTATTATATATTCGCATTGATTGTCCTTTTTATTTCGGCAGTGATTTTACGGTTTTATCGTTTGATACCGTTAGCCAAGACTTCGGTTTCACATTTCACGCTGAATTTATTCGAAACAACCGATTCTTGGGCGAAACATTTTGGGTTTCACTATATCGGCTCGTTCGGAAGCAAATGTGAGAATCGAGCAATCTGGGAGAATCCCGAACTTTCAACTATTCTTTCAATTTCATTGGACAATCAGCAATCCTATTATTATTTTCACACCATTTTTGACGAAAACATTCGGCTCGAAACGAATAACCAAAAAATACCCATACTAACGTTGCCGCCGGAACATTACATACAGGTTTTTTCAAGCAACAACCTCGATGAGCTTTGGCGAAAACATCTCGAATCGAAATCATGGCTCGAAAAGTACGAAAATGTCCGATTGATTCCATATCATCCTGATTTTGCTTGGGGCAATATTGATGCGGAAAGTTCCAAAACGAAACGTGATGGATTGGCAGCTCAAACTATTTTGGTCAATTTCGCGCGTACTCAAGGAAAATATCTTCTTGGTTCACTCCGACAATTTTTGCTTTTACCACTAACCATAATTTACCGTTGGTTTTTCTGGCACGGCAAATCAGTACAACTTCTCGTCGAGCAAGAAAGATTGCAAGCTCCTGACCAACTTCCAGAAAATCGTCAAAAATATTCGGTTAATTTACCATCAGTTCGAGTCAATTCAACACAATTGAATCAGTTGCCGAAATATTGCGTATCGGATTTGCCTGTTCCTTACAAACGAGGAATCATGGGAAAATTGATGCCTTTAGTCTTTACGATTATTGGCTTTGGCATGATGGGATTTTTAATGTTTTATGCGATTTACGTTCCCGAAGCAACGGAAGAAACACAGATACTACAAAAACAATTTCGAGAACATCTTTTTGATTTCGAGTATGACAAAGCTATTGAAACCGCCAACACAATTTCTCAACCGTATTGGAGGGAAGAAGCGTATTTTCACATTGCCCAACAACAAGCGGAAACCGGACAATTCGATGCTTGTCGAGATATGTTGAAAAATATTGTCGGCAAATGTCATCGTCATCATCCGCCACCAATCCGTTGGATTATCAAGCGTCATCTTATTTCAGCATTGGCGGCAGATGACCGTTTTGACGAGGCAGAAAAAATTCTTTACGATAATAAGTCGATCTTTTACGGAGAGGAACTTCCGGTTTGTCGCTATTACCTTGCTGCCGGAATGCCGGACAAGTCGTTGACTCTTTTGAAAAACAGCAAAAAATCTGATTCATACTACGAAGTTCTTCGAGATACTGTTGCCAAACTCACGCAAATGGGCGAGTTTGAAAAAGCGTTGGAGACGGCGAAAAACATGGAGCTGGACGGTTGGCAACACAGCGCCTATCGAGAAATCATTCGGGAATCACTAATTCGCAACGAAGTTGAAAACGCACGAAAAGTATTCGACAATTATTTCAAACTCTTTCGTTACCGACAACAAGCCGCCGCACTATTCATGATTTGGCATCTTGAGAGGGACGAAGTTGAAAAAGCTTGGAGACTTTACGAGGAACATCTTGTCGATCAATCAGAGAATAACCGTATCAATAGAGAGAATAACAATGAACCAAAAAACTTTCATGATGATTGGAAACGGCAACACGCAATCGGACAAAAACTTCCTTATGATCACAATCATTGGCGGCTAATTGCTCAGAGGATCTTTTTGCGTTTTGGTCGGGAGAAGGAAGCCCAAAAAATCGGTGATTTGATTAGCCACCCAAACGCTCAACTAAACGAGAATTTTATCGCAACATCACTACCGCCAAAACTTGATCCAACAACAAATATGTCCAATCAAGAAATCCTCGAAAAACAAATCGCGGAAAATCTGCTTGCAATTCAACGCAATTCCGACGACCGTTTATTTCGGCAAATGCAATTAGTTTCTTTGAATCATAAACTTGGCAAATTTGATGAAGCATTGAAATCGTTGGAAGAATATCGAAACGAACTCCGCACGATGCAACTTCCTAATCCTTTTTATCCTAAATATCAGCAAAAAACACGAAAACAACATTTGCATGCTCTTTTCGACGCAGAATTGCTTCTCAAAAGATTCGATGAAGCGGAAAAGACAATCCAGTTATTCGGAATTACCAATACGGCAGACGTAGCAATATTGCACATTAAACTAGCCGCATTATTTCGTGAAGCCGGACAGGATTCTAAGGTCAAAGAACATATCTTGCTTGCTTGGAAATTTGCGAGGAGAATTAATAGCGATCTTCCAATAAAATACGACGATTATTTTGAATATGACAAAAACTGGTCACAAGTAATGCCGGAAATTATTGTTTTGCCGGACTTGCTTGAGCAATGCGGTTTTTCCGAACAGGCTAAGGAAGCACGAAATCGTTTTATGTTCCCGCCGCTGCGATTACGATTACTTAGGTTTCAGCAAGAAAACCAATTTACCTTTCCCGATATGCCCTCTTCCAAGAAACAGTAAACCACGCAACAATCCCAAAAAATAATACAATTCCTAAAAAATCGCATTAACATTTGCGCACATACATAAAATACGCTGAAGCCGTTTTAAAATTCGCAAAGCTGAACACGGCAAGCGTAGCATCGCGAAGCGTTTGTTCAAGGGCAAAGCCTACCGCCCATACCGGCTTCGGTATCATTTATTTTTTGTTGGGCATTTTTGGGATTGTTGGGGGGAGATTCTTCTGGTTTTGGGATTGGGGATTTGTTTTTTGCCGCTTAGGTATGTGCCTGTAAAAGAATTTTTTTGTTTCAATATTTGATCGGGTTTACCTTGTGCTACTATTTCGCCACCGTATCGTCCGGCGTTGGGACCAAAATCTAAAACCCAATCCGCGCCCAAAATTACATCCTTGTCATGCTCAACAACAAG
>JAIRTV010000310.1 GCA_031254675.1 Planctomycetaceae bacterium
AAAATCAAATCACATGTTTCTAAGCGGGCTAAAGCGGTTTTCATTCGAAACGGTTCCGAAACAGTTTCTATGGGCAGTCCCAACATTTCGGCATATTTTCCGAGTTGCTCTGTTGCCGCCACTCGAAACGTGTCTATCGTAACCAGCCCAACACGTTTAAATTCTTTCAGCCGATAATGTGCCGCAATTTTGGCAATCGTTGCCGTTTTGCCAACACCGGTCAAACCGATAAACGCAATCGTTTTACGTTTGCCGTCCAACAAGTCAATGGGACCGCCAAACCGAACAGATTCCGTAAACAAAGCGATAAGACTTCGTTGCAAAATAGTTGGATTGAGTTGTTCCGGCGTGAGTTGGTTCCAAACACCCAACGGAACCGGTTGCCATGCGATTTTTTGAGTGTCCGCTTTCGGAGTAGGCAACGTAATTGCCGAATCAAAACGCAAAGAATCCGGCGGAGTCAATACGGGTTCGTAAGGATTTGTTTGAAGCGGTTGTTCCGGTAAGGCTTCTGTTTTTCGTTGCGCCGTATCGCTAAGATGTTCCGCTGCCGTAATTTCAAAAAAACGTTGTCGGCGAAATCCGAACAATCGGGATATTTCCACTTCACGAGTGTGCAAAATTTTCGCGTCTTCACCCAATTCCTCGTGTATCTGGCGAAGACCATCCTGTAAAGTGTCGGCACGGAATGTTTTGATGTTCATAACGAAAAATCGTTGTCCCAATTCCCCACTAATTCGTAAACATAAAAAAGCTTAGCAAGAATGTACAGCAATAACTCAATAAGTACAAGAGGCAAAGACTTTTTTAGCAAAAAGTTTTCTGCCAACAGGATCACCCGAAAAGTCGTGAGGAATTTTTTTAGATTTGTCTTTTTTTGATTTTTTGAATTTGTATAATACCTCCATGTTCTCTTTAACAACAACGATGCAGAATGTACTATTCGAGACGGTATTATAAAACGCAAAAACAATGATTGATTATTGAAATAATAAAAGAAAGTGAACAAGAATTGCGTATTGTTGTTCGTAACGATGGAAATTTTGCTGAATCATGATTATTGTATTTTTATAAATTTATGTATGATGTGGCTATTGTGGGAGCGGGTCCGGCGGGAGCGACTTTAGCTCGGCTTTTGTCTGGGCGTTGTCGCGTTCTGCTGCTTCACCATCAACGGAATAAATGTTGCGGTGGTATTCTCGCGCCGGAATCACAAAAAATGTTGGCGAAATTCGATCTTGCGTTGCCGCACGAAGTTCTGGTCGATCCTCAACCTTTTGCTGTCGCCGTTTGGGATCTGCAATCCCAATTGGTTCGGCATTACGCCCGACAATACGTCAATATCAATCGTAAACTCTTTGATCATTGGCTCGTTTCATTAATTCCCGCCAATGTGGATATTCGAACAGATGCAATCTATCGGCATTCTCAACATATCAATAAAGAAAGTCTCGAAATTTTTTTTACAGAAAATCAAGAAATTCGATCAGAACGTGTACGTTTTTTAGTTGGGGCGGACGGAGCGTTTTCAAGAGTTCGACGCGAATTTTTCGCCAACTACCAAAATCCAAAACGTTACATTGCCTTGCAGGAATGGTTTGAATTACCAACGGTTTGGTCGAAAAATTCCACCAAAAACGGAATCGATTTTCGGAACGATTATGTGGGAATTTTCGATTCGGACATCACCGATTTTTACGCATGGACAATTCCTAAAAATGAACAAATCATTCTAGGCAGTGCGATTCCGTACGGAAATAGAACACGTGAAATATTCGAACAACTCAAAACAAAACTCAAAAATCTTGGTGTTCATTTTGATGAACCTTTTTACCGTGAAACAGGTTCGTTGTTACGTCCATTAAATCCGTTTTCGGTTTGTCTTGGTTCTGACCGTGTTTTTCTGATTGGCGAAGCCGCCGGATTGATTAGTCCAAGTTCCGCCGAAGGGATCAGTTCGGCATTAACCAGCGCTTATTATCTTGCTCAAACATTCGGCTCCAACGGATTCAATCTTTCCGCCTATCATAAAAATATTGGCTTGCTAAGATGGCAACTCTGGCTCAAAACAATTAAAATCCCAATCATGTTTTATCCATGGTTACGAAAACAAATCATGCTCTCTGGACTCACCGCATTGGATCATTCGCTATAAATGTTACCGAAAAATGTTGGAACCGGCAATTGCCGGAATGGGAATTGACAAAACAGGCAATAGAATTTCGGTTGAATCGCAAAGATCACAACATTTTAGAATGCATGAAGACTTGGTATTGAATAGACATTTTTTTTGAATACTATTCACATTTACGTTTTTGTGGTATGATCATAAACTCAAATTCGAATAATTGGAATATCGCCATTGTTAAAATGTTGCGATTTATGTTTGACGTAATATTGTTGTACCGTTTGTGTTATCTCGTGTTGCCTAGCCGGAACACATGTATTTTCCGGCTAAAATAAATCAATTAGATATCAACTTAAATGAAAAAGGAGTTTGAAAAACATGAAAAATTTATTTAACAAAATCATGTTGATTTTTTTGGTTGGTGGTTTTATTTTGTTTGCGGGCATGTCCGACGCCGAAACACCAATCTCTTCTGGATCAAATTCGTCCCGCTCCGCAGATGTTCCGCCGGATCTTGACGCTTATCTGGCGTTATCGGATCCGTCTTTCCAATGGGAAATCGTCGAAAGAACAAAAAATAGCAACGAAAATTCATTGCTTCTCGAAATGACTTCCCAAGTTTGGCATGGAATTCCTTGGAAACATTACTTACTTATTATCATTCCCAACAAGTTGGAAAATTCCAGTCACGCCGCTTTGTATATCACCGGCAAACGTATTGGCAGTAAACCCAATGACGGTGATAAATTTCTTGCCAGATCGTTGGCAGAAGCCAGTGGCATGCCGTTGGGAACGCTGTTTCAAGTTCCCAACCAACCCTTGCTCGGCGATTTTTCCGAAGACGCATTAATTGGGGAGACATTGCTCAAAACATTGGAAACGCAAGATACGACGTGGCCTTTGCTTTTTCCGATGGCAAAAAGTGCGGTTCGCGGATTGGACGCAATGCAACAAGTTTTGGAACAGGAAATGCAATTCAATATCAAAGGATTTATCGTAACAGGTGCGTCAAAACGCGGTTGGACAACATGGCTTGCCGCCGCATCAAAAGATCCACGAATTATTGCGATTGCTCCGATTGTGATTGACAATCTGAATATTCGTAAACAAATGGAATATCAAATCGAAACATGGGGCAATTTCAGTCCCAGCATCAAAGATTATACTGATCGCAACCTCGTTCGAAAAGACGACAATGATTTTCCTGAATTTAAAGAACGGCTTTGGAAAATGATTGATCCGTATTCTTATCTGAATCGTTTGACATTACCGAAACTTTTAGTTCATGCTACCAATGATCCTTATTGGACGGTTGATGCTGCGAAAAATTATTGGAACGATATTCCTGATATGAAATACATGTTGACGCTTCCGAATGTTGGACACGGTCTTGATAATCAGTTACCGAAAGCGGTGATGACTCTTGCTGTGTTTGCACGTTATGCCGCTAACGGTCAAAATTGGCCGCGAATGGATTGGAAACTTCAGGAACGCGATTCCCAATATGCCGTAACAGTGAAAACGGAAATACCAGATTATCGTGTCAAAATCTGGTCTGCCGTTTCCGAAACCAAAGATTTCCGCCAAGCCAAATGGACATCAAAATCAATTGACGATCAATTACCGAACGATATTATCATTTCAAAACCCGAATCAGGACATATTGCTTTTTATGTTGAAATCGAGTCAAAACATTATGGGTTACCGTTTTCCTTGACCACACAAGTTTGGCGGTTTTAAAACAAATTTCCCAAAATCCTTGTACTCCGAAAATGGATTTTCGAACGTGTAAGAACAGCGTGTGAGAACTTGGTTTGAGTCAGCAATAATGAAATTTGGTAAACTTCTGCCGAATTGTTTTTACGTTTTACAATTTCATAGAGGAATTGACAACGAAGACTTATTCCGTTGACTTGCGCAAAGGATGTAACACAAAAATATTCCGTGTTGATTTGTTTTTATTTTGTTTCAATATCATTTCTGGAATCGGTTGACTCACGTTTTCGGAACACTAATCGCACCGGAACTTCAGGGAACGGTAATCCGTCACGCAAAAAATTAAGAAGATAACGTTGATACGGCATTGAGATCGCTTCCGGCATATTACAAAATAAAACAATCGTCGGCGGCGCAATCGCTACCTGTGAAGCATAATAAATCTTGACTTTGTGATGATGATAGAGCGGCGGAGGATTTGTCGCCAACGCCACCGCAACAATTTTATTGAGTTGCGGCGTCGAAATTCGTAACCGCGATTGATTGAAAAGCATCTGGGCATGATTGAGCATCTTCTTCATATTCTTGCCCGTTTTGCCCGTCATAAACGCAACAGGAACATAAGAAAAATCAGGAAAAACATCACGCAAATAATCTCCCCATGTTTCCGTCGGCATCTGACCAACCTGCGTGTCCCACTTATTCACAACAAAAATACACGGTTTCATCTCATTCTTGATAAAATTCACAAGTTGGCGTTCAGTTGCCTGGATTCGCGAATTGGCTTCAAAAAAAAGCAAAATAACATCCGCACGATAAATACTCTTTTCCGCACGATTGGTACTGTAAAATTGTAAATCACTTTTGATTCCTTTCCGTCGCAAAAATCCAGGCGTGTCAATCGCAATAAATGTTTTACCATCCATCTCAAAACGAACATCAACAGAATCCCGCGTCGTTCCAGGAACATCACTGGCAATCACCCGCGTTTCATTGGTAAGCGTGTTAATAAACGTACTCTTACCAACATTTCGCCGACCAACAATCGCAAGCTTCATAACCGGTTCCGTTATTTCCTCTCCAGATTCAGCAAACAAATTGTTTTGCTGCAACATTTCCCGAATCGTTTCCGTTAGGAAAACTCGTCCGCGTTTTTGTTGCGCACTCACCGGCAAAACACCCCAACCCAAAATTTGAAATTCTTCGGCATTCCGTTCTTCACGCTCATTATCGGCTTTATTGGCAACCAAAAGAATCGGACAACTAAGTTGACGAAGTTGTTCGGCAATCATCTCGTCCAACGGAACAATACCATCCCGCGCCGAAACTACAAAAAGAATAAGATCCGCCGACTGAATCGCAAACCGAATTTGATCTTCAATATGTTCCGAAAGATCATCCTCATCAACAATCCCCATTCCTCCAGTATCAATCAGCTCAATCAATTGCGGTTGCTGATCTTCGTCATTCAGGTCAAGAATGAACGTTACACGATCCCGCGTTACACCAGCAGTCGGGTCAACAATCGAAATGCGTTGACCAATCAACCAATTAAACAAACTCGATTTACCAACATTAGGACGACCAACAATCGCCACTCGAGGAATTGACATCGTTATTTCTTATTAAATATGGTACTAAAATCAGTTGGTCAAAAGAATTATCGTTGCAAAATAAACAATGCAAAAACAAAAATATCGCCCAACACAGAAAAAACACGGTTATTCCAAATCGATTATTTGGTCAAAGGAAAGTCCGGTTATTTCCATAATACTCTCGTTCTTCAATCCGCAAGATTTAAGTTTACGAGCTATTTCGATCTTGTCAGCCAGATGTTTCGCTTCGCTTTCCGCAAAACCTTCGGCACGACCTTCTGCGCGACCTTCCACGAGACCTTCTTCACGACCTTCCGCTTTGAACGCCGCTTGAGCTAGATATTGATCGACCAGAAACAGATGTCGTCGTCGAGCGAGTTCTCTTGTTTGCGGGTCGGAGTTGAAACGCAAAAATTCACGATGGGCTTCGATAATTTTCGGATCATTTTCAGTTAAGGTTGCCATTTCTTCCTCACTTTTCATGCCGCCGTGGGCTAAAAATTGTGACCAATGTGCCAAGTCGGGCGAAACAGCTTGTAATACATGATCATGTCCTTTCATGATTTCATGTAATTGCCAAATATGGATTTGAATATGTTCGCTCAACAACAAGTTATGATTATCACGTTCGCGTAACTCAAAAACCAAGTGAACATCTTG
This sequence comes from Planctomycetaceae bacterium, assembly GCA_031254675.1. Lineage (GTDB taxonomy): Bacteria > Planctomycetota > Planctomycetia > Pirellulales > Thermoguttaceae > WRKP01. Next base: position 6,100 of record JAIRTV010000310.1, read on the forward strand.
TGATTTTGGAATCACGGCAAACTCCGTAATAACAATCGTGATGACCGGTCGCAATTCTTTAAAGTTTATACCGATAGAGAGTTGCGACGAATAAGAATCTGACCAACCGTATAAAATACGTTCCCGAAATGCCGGATGCGGATACGTTTGTATTTCGATGTTGAAGGCACAACCCGAACAATCCGCGACACGAACATCAAGAACAATTTGTTTATCAACCACATAATCCGTCATATTAAACGGATTGAGAACAATTGCCTTTTCAATGGGATTTCGCCCACTTTTGTCTTTTAAAACGGCGTTGATGAGGGAACGCAAACAAGGTTCGTTTTTTGGTGCCGACAAAAACATCGCAATAAAAACATCCGATGTTGGTTTGATGAGCGGACGATCGGTTTTGACCATGTATTTTATTTTTGAGTTTAAATCTTATGTTGGAATTTGTGGGCAACTTTCAACCTGATCGACAATTGTACTCATGACGATTCCTCTTTATTTTTCCGGTCTATTTTCCTAAATTCTACATTCATTTTCAGCAATTACAAGTCGATCATCTCTTGGAAAACACACTTGATCATTCCTTATTGATTTTCCATATTTTGTGTTTATGTTTTTCCTATTTGATCTCCAATTCTATTTTCATGCCGAAATATTGTGCGATATTTTACCTTGTCGGAACTATCAACATGAACGCGAAACGACGCCTGACGAATATTGTTCAAGTTGTGCGGCAATTTCAAAGGCGACGACGTTTTCAACAACAACACTTGCAGCGGGAACAGCACAAACATCACTTCGTTCGTAAATTGTTGGCATGGGTTGTTTCGATTTTAAGTCTATTGAGTCGAGTGTTTTTTTCAATGTCGGAATTGGTTTCATTGCTGCCCGTACGATAATTGGTTGCCCGTTGGAGATTCCGCCTTCAATTCCGCCGGCGTTGTTTGTTTTTCGTACAAAACCTTGACACGGCGTTTGTTCTTCAGCGGCATCGTAACCAATTGGGTCGTGCATTGCCGATCCCAATATTCGTGCCGATTCGAAACCGAGACCGATTTCAACTCCCTTTATTGCCTGAATCGACATAACCGCTTGAGCGAGTTTGCCATCGAGTTTGGCGTCCCATTGCATGCACGAACCAAGACCAATCGGTACACCAAACACACGAACTTCAACAACACCGCCCAACGTATCGCCAGCGTTACCGATTTCATCAATTCGCCATTTCAACACCGTATCATGTTCGGGATAAATCGTATAGAGTTCGCTGGAATCGCGGCGTTGCAACAATTCATCGGGCGCCATCGTTTCCGGCGGTGTTGGCAAAGACAACGAACCAATACTCCGAACAAAACCGATAACAATAATTCCTTGTTTTTCGAGCAATTGTTTTGCTAAAGCTCCGGCGGCAACACGTCCGGCGGTCTCTCTGGCGCTGGCACGTTCCAGAATCGGACGAATCGGCAAACCATATTTGACGGAACCGGCTAAATCCGCGTGACCGGGTCGTGGTTGTGTGATTTCCGGTGCCGTGTCAATGCGGCAGTCACGATTTTTGATCCAAAGTGTTATCGGGGCTCCGGTCGATTTTCCTTGCCAAATACCGGTCAAAATTTCAACGAGATCCGTTTCAATTTTTTGCCGCCCACCACGTCCGTAACCGCCTTGGCGACGCCGTAACTCCATGTCGATTTTCGATTTATCAATTTCCAAACCGGCAGGAAAATTCTCCACAAGAGCCAAAATTCCTTGACCATGCGATTCGCCGGCAGTTTTGTAATACATCGTTTTGTTCCTAATAATTTGACAAATAATTGACATGGACTATTTCAGGGTCTTTACGGAATCATACTCAATTTTTCAAAATCAATCCAGAGCGATTTTTGCAAAATAATTTTTCCGCATAAATTTTCTGTATGAACAATTTATTTGTGAACAATTTGTTGAAATAAACAAAATCAAGAATGATAAAGCGGAATGGCGGAATTTTGGTTAAGAGTATTTAATGATTCGTTTGCGACACGAATCACAAATCTCAACTCTTTCCAAAAAATTTTCGAGTATCAAAAATTGTAAATTTTATTCGGTTAATTTGAACGTTGCTTGCAATTTTAGAATTGGCAGTTAGAATATTGAATGAAATAGTCAGAACGAACCGGTTGCGTCAAAATCAAAACAATGAAGATGAGTTGATGTAACAAGTTTCGGCACAAACATATTATCGTATAAAAATGATAGGACAATGTTTTATGACAACAGAATTAGTTGAAAATATTGATTGGGTTGGTTATGTTGATTGGAATGTTCGGGATTTCCATAGTTTTGATACGTTTCGCGGAGCAACGTATAATTCGTATTTGATTCGCGATACAAAAACGGCGGTGATTGATGCGGTGAAGGGTTTGTACGCGCAACAATTGCTTCGGCATATTGCGGAAAAAACAGAATTGGCGAAGGTTGATTATGTTGTCTGTAATCATGCGGAACCGGATCATGCCGGAAGTTTGGCAACGCTTATGGCGAATCTGCCCAATGCCGTATTGCTTTGTAACGCAAAATGTCGTGAATCGTTGGCGGCTTATTTTGATATTAGTAACTGGAAAATTCAGGTTGTTTCGCCCGAAGACAAGATCTCGCTCGGCAACCGAACTTTAAATTTTCTCAATACGCCGATGGTTCATTGGCCGGAATCCATGTTCACCTACATTCCCGAAGAACAATTACTTTTTTCGATGGACGCATTCGGGCAACATCTGGCAACTTCTATGCGGTTTGACGATCAATATGATCTTGAAACAATTTTAGCGGAGGCGAAAAGTTATTACGCTAATATTGTTACGCCGTATAGCAAACAGGTATTGCGAACACTTGAGGTTGCTGCCAAAATACCGATTAAAATGATTGCGCCGTCACACGGTCTGATCTGGCGAACTAATGTTCCAAAAATTATTGAGGCTTATCAGAGTTGGGCGAGCGGAAATTATGTTCCGAAATTGTTGATTCTTTTTGATTCGATGTGGGAAAGTACCGCACAAATGGCGGAGGCAATTCTTGCAGGAGCCGCACAAGAATCGGACAAAGTGGATGTTCAACTGTTACACGTTCGGCGAACAACATTGACCCGAATTGCAACAGAAATGCTTGACGCGGCTGCGGTTGCTCTTGGCAGTTCCACGCTCAATTTACAAATGATGCCGCAAATGGCGTCGGTAACAACTTATTTGCGTGGTTTGAAATTTACGCGCAAATCGGCAATTGCTTTTGGTTCTTACGGTTGGGCGCATGCGGGTTCGGATCAACTGGATCGTTGGATTGAAGAAATCGGTTGGACGCGATTGACCAAACCAATTGACGTCAAATTCCGTCCAACATCGGAAACTCTCGAATATTGTCGTAACGCCGGACAACTTCTTGCTAAAACCGCTTTGGAAATGGGAAATCAGAAAAAATCGTAACAATTCGGCAGTTCCTCTTATTTGTAATGGATGAGTGAAATTTCCGTTTCAACGTATTTTAATGTATTTCCAATGGTTTTCTTAATGCATCTTTTCGTCAATTTAAGAGATTGAACACGGAAAATAAAGAATTTTTTTATTTTTCCGTGTCTTATGTGTTCAATAAAAATAAGTATTAAAGCGCAATACTTTGTGTTGGAGAGAGGTTAAAAAAAAGTTTATTGCACCAAAACAAACCGATAAGAATTGGAATTTGTTTATGGTCTTGCGGAATGGTCGGAAGTCAAATCCCAAGCAACAATCCATGTTGTTTCGGTTGGCAGCAATTTGAAATCTTTTTTGAG
>JAIRTV010000321.1 GCA_031254675.1 Planctomycetaceae bacterium
AAACTCCCGGAATAAACGCCCATTCCATTGATTCCGTCAAATCAACTGTTTCCGCATTCAGCCCCGGTGCCACGCCAAATTTTGCTCCCGCATGAATCGCGTCGCGAATATTCGTAGGAGTTAATACTGTTCCGGCACCAACACAAAGCTCTGGACGTTTTTCTACAAGCGTGCGAATCACTTCTGCAGCGGCTGGAGTCCGAAATGTAATTTCCGCCAACGGTAAACCGCCTTCAAGCAACGCATCCGCCAACGGTAACGCCGCCAAAACATCGTCAATCGCAATCACCGGAATAACCCGATATTGTTTAATCGTCTTAAAAATATTGTGCATAATGGTGTAAAAAATTATAAAAAGGGAGTTGTAGTTTAGGATTTGTAACGTGTCGTTTAGATTTTATGATTTGTGGTACAATTTGATTTTTTTACGGTAAAGATATTACTAATCTACTCGTACCTTACCTTCCAAACCACACAATCCTAAAACCATTAAAAAAACATTACTAAAATCGATTTCTGTACGAACCAAATGGTAAAAGCCTGTCTTTTTTCCAAATTCTAATGCGATAATATCCTGAATCTGTTTTTTGGGCGTTTGCTTTTTCGGCACTCCGAATGGATGCGTGGTTTGCGGTTGAAATATCAATGAAAACCCGTTTTTTTTCGATTGCCTTACAACGTCGGCAAATTTCGCGAATACATTTTGGTCCCCAACCTTGCCCACGACTTTCCTGTCTTGTGAAACAAACAGAAATAAACGCTTCATCTTCTTCCAGACGGAAAAACATGCCATACATACGTTTCGCCCGAATCGCACACACCGCATAAGTGTGAATCATTTCTTCTCTTATTCCAAGCAAAAGATATTCGTAAGTATTTTGTACAAAACTTTTCATAAACATCTCCTGCCTTGAATCAATATCATAACCACCCAAATAAATCATTCGGTCAATGTCCGATTCTGTTGCGATTTTCCATGTAATATTGTTATTATTATCTGTGTTGTCCGTAAGAATGTTCGGGTTATCATTGTTATTGCTAGATGAATAATTGTACGCATGATCGTCGTCGAGATGAAATTCAAAAATCAAAAGTAAATCAATCCAAAAAATCTCTCGGACAATTCCCCAAAACTTTTGAAATCGACTTCGCTCTGCCCATCGGTTCAACCATGTAATCATTTCAGTTAATAGTTAATTGCCATTTTGGCATGAAAAAAAATTGGTGATTAAATTCGGTGGAATGTTCGTTTTTCACGGTGAGATACATGGTTGTTGAGTACAAGACCGCTTTTCAATTCCAACCGCCAACTTGCAACCAGCCGATCTATGAACTTTGCATTGTGGGATATTCTCTAGGCATACGAGACGATTGTCCGTTCCCGTGGCACTTTTAATAAGGGATAGTATATCCATTTTTTACAACTTTACTACGTAAAGCGACAAAATTGCGAACTTTTTTCGAATCTGGTTTCAATCGCCGACAATAAAATAAAAAACCGGCGAGTATTGAATCGGAACGAAGAATTGCTAAAATAATTTTTTGATTTATCCCGATTATTTATTCTTGCTTTCGGTGAGCAGTTGGGGATATATGCCAAATTGTAAAGTAATTAGTTTCGGAGAACCAAACGATGGCAAAACGTAAAACGAACATTTTCCCAAAACTTCACAATGCGACATGGCCAGGTGTTGTTGGTAAGGGTGGTTCGGACGCTGATCCGATTATTGATCTGGACACGATGCTCCGTTTAACAACATCTGCCGAAGTGGATGGTATTAAATTTGACGGGTTTGACTTATTCCTGAGCGATCCTCATTTTGATATTGATTCGTCGGACGATGAAATCAAAAAATTGGTGGAAAAAACGCAATCGCTTCAGTTGGAGATTGGAACGGTTGTTGCGCCGGTGTGGGGTGGTACTGGTGGTGGTTCCGCGATGGGCAATGAAACAGAGCGTAAAAAGTTTTTGACTCAAGTGAAAAAAGCATGCCGGATTGCGTCGGAACTTCGCAAACTTGGGGTTCGTCCGAATGGTTGTATTCGAATTGACACATCGGCAAGCGTGGAAGACTGGGCGAAAGACCCGGAAGGAAATCAAAAACTAATTGCCGACACATTTACAGAAGCCTGTAAAATTGCGGTTGATTATGATGAAGTGTTGGCGTGTGAAGGCGAAATTTGTTGGGGAGGAATTCACAGTTGGCGGCGAATGCTTCAAATTCTTGAAATAGTTGATCGTCCGCAGACGCTTGGTTTCCAAGCGGACATGTCCCACACACTTCTTTATCTACTTGGTTACAATGCCCCTGAAGACCGACTTTTACCGGAAAATTTTGACTGGAAAGATAAAACGGTTTTTGATGCAGCTTACCGTAAGATGACGAATGCATTACGGCATTGGACGGTGGATTTGCATATTGCACAAAATGATGGAACTGTTTTTGGTAGCGGTGATCACGACAAAACCGGTCGGCATTGTTTGGCGAAAGACCCCAATGGAAAACTGGACATTACATATTATGCAGGTTTTTGGCTAAAAGACGAAGACGGTTTGACCAAACGGTTTAATCATATTTGTTGGGATGGTTGCATGTTCCCGAATACGGTGATGATGAACCCGCAAACATGGAATGACATTCTTGCCGCAATGTTAAATGTCCGAAACGAATACGGTTGGAAATAAATTGTTATTGAATGCGTGCCGCACGGGAGGACGCAAGACTCACTCCATCAGGTAGGCAACCTTTCGCCGAAAAGTTGCCTACCTGATAGGAAACATCGCCAACCTCATGATTTTTCGGCATCAACGACGATCCCCAAAAATATGAAAAATAATATCCTACGAAAATTCTACTGTGAAATAGGACGGTCAATTTTGATTCATCGTATTTTTGGAAGTGTCCTGTTGAATATTTATGTTGCTTTATGTAGAATGGTTTCACTATGCTTGTCAAAATCAAAACATTTTCGTTGCTTGGAATTGATGCGGTGCCGGTCGATGTTGAAGTTGATTGTGCCGACATGGGAGTTTCAAAAACAATTCTGGTGGGGCTACCTGAAACTGTTGTCAAGGAAAGTACATTCCGAATCGAGCGAGCTCTTGAAAATTCTGGTTTCTTCAATCCGATTCATCGTACTGTTATTAACCTTGCTCCGGCGGATTTACCGAAACAGGCTGCATCGTTTGATCTTCCGATTTCGCTTGGGCTTTTGGCGGGAAGTGGACAAATTCAGCCGAATGTGTTGAATCGGTTTGCGGTTGTTGGTGAATTGGCGTTGGACGGTACGATGCGACCTATCAAGGGAGCATTATCAATTGCGTTGGCGGCTCATGAACTTGGTATTCCACATTTAATTGTTCCGTCAGAAAACGCATCGGAAGCCGCAGTTGTTGAGGGATTGGATATTTTTCCGATTTCCTGTCTGGCTGAAGCGGTTGGATTTTTGAACGGTGAAATTGAAATCGAACCGGTGGCATCAGTCGATTTAAGCATTTTTGAACAATTAAGTGAGTACGAATACGATTTTTCTGAGGTTCGTGGGCAGGAATCGGCAAAACGAGCAATGACGGTTGCGGCATCAGGCGGACATAACATGTTGATGATTGGTCCCCCCGGAACCGGTAAAACAATGCTTGCCAAACGGTTTGGAACAGTGTTACCAAAACTTTCGTTGTCCGAATCACTCGAAACAACGCGAGTGTTTAGTGTTCTTGGTTATCTCAAAGGCGATGTTCCACTTATTGCAACAAGACCGTTTCGCGAACCGCATCACACCATTAGCGAAGCGGGACTTGTTGGTGGCGGTTCACCGCCCAACCCCGGTGAAATCAGTTTGGCACACAATGGTGTGTTGTTTCTTGACGAGTTACCGGAATTTAACCGTCGAACTCTTGAAGTGCTACGGCAACCGCTTGAAGATGGGGCAGTTACGATTGCTCGTGTTGCGCAAACGAGTACGTTTCCGGCAAATTTCATTTTGATTGCGGCGTTGAATCCGTGTCCATGCGGTTATCGAAACGACCCGCGTCGACATTGCCGTTGTTCGTCTTTTCAGATTGAACGATATATCAATCGGATCAGCGGTCCTTTGTTAGATCGAATTGATATTCACATTGAAGTTCCGCCGGTTGATTACACCGAACTTTCCACCGCTACACCCGGAACTTCCAGCGCAGAAATTCGAACCCAAGTTCTTACCGCACGAAAAATCCAGATGGAACGATTCATAAAATCAAAAATTCGTTACAACGCAGATATGTCGCACCGACAAATTGTGAATTATTGTAAACTCAATGAACAAGGACATTCAATTCTCAAAACGGCAATGGAAGATTTTGGGTTATCGGCACGCGCTCACGACAAAATTTTACGAATTGCCCGAACAATTGCTGATTTAGAACATTCAGCAAACATCGAACCAATACACCTCTATGAAGCAATCAATTACCGAACTCTAGATCGAAAACTTTGGAAATAATCAGAAAAAAATCGGTTTCATTTAGCAAAAGAAGTTTTCCAACATCCTGATTCGCCGTACCAAACAATTGCCGTGGATGTTACCGAATATCCTAAAAAAACACACATTCGGACAACTCTCATCTGCGCTATTACAAACCATGAATTGACAAAACAAAAAGGTTCGAGAAAAGGTCTATTGTAATTACGCTGCTCGTTGGGTTTCTTCAATAGCAAGACGGATTCTGGTGAACGGTTCTGCTAAATCAATGATTCGTGAGAGATATTTGATGTTGTCCATCATTAGTTGGTGTTCTGTTTCATTGGCTGCCGGAATTGCAAGAAACCGGTTGCCGATTTCGACTTCCTGCCAACGTTCAACATCCAAACCGGAAACTTTAGGAATTTGTCGTTGTTCTTTTTTGTTGTTAGTATTTAATTGAAGATGAGCATTTTCAATACCAAACAATTTCAAAGACGCGTTCAATTCTTCGGAAATTTCAAGATTTGTTTGGGGCTTGGGTTCAGAAAATTCCTGAAAAAGGGGTAAAAAATCGTTTGTTGATTTTTCCGTATGATTTTCTGTTGTTGGTGCAACTTGTTTTGTTTCCGGTTCAAAAACATAGAAAACCGGTGTGTCAATATGTTCCTGAACAGCCAGAACCGCTGCGGTATTCGTCAAAATATAAGCGACAGGAACTTTGGCACGAACAAGAAGTGTTTGCGCAATTTGCTCACCATAAAGAAATGGTTTCAACGTATTTCCGTAAAGAATTTCCTGAGTGCGATTGGGTTTTAGCGGCGTGGTGCAATGAAATTCGAGTGGTCGTCCCGATTGGTTCAAAATGAGATAACCGCCGATCAATCCTGTTCGCGGTTGATCGATTACGGTCAAAAAACCTAACTTTTCTAATGTCGGGGAGGTATTCGGCATAGCAATAGAACACATAAATGATGTTTACCTTCTTATCGGAAAACAACGAGGTAAAAAATAGTAAATCGTATTGCCCAAAGAAAAATCTCTTTCGTGTTGATGGAAAATCGTAAATTCTTTAACTTTTTTTGGAGGGGGCTCGACTTTTTTTCAAAAAATGTTTTACTTAGATACTTTGAACGGTAGAAAATCAGATCGCCAAACGGATGACAACATAATTGCCATCCAAACACTGAGCCGATGCAACCGCCCACCTTGTTGGAAACATTGCCCACTAGCCGATAGGTAATCTTTCTGATCAGGTAGGCAACCTTTCGCTGAAAGGTTGCATTGCCGCTAGGCAATTTGACCCTGTGTTCGGACGGAAATTGGTTTGCTGAACGTAGGCAATTGCCATCCGAACACTGATTCAAGTCGGCTATCGCCGACGCGACCTTTTGGCAAAAGGTTGCCTACCTGGGTTTAGAATCGCCAATCTGATTTAAGATCACCCACCTGATATTGAACATTGCGATATTCTACGAAATGTGAGATAATCGGGAAAAATAATAACTTACGAAAATTCCACTGGATATTTTACTTTTTAATTTTTTTAATAAAGGTTATCAATGTCAACTAGTTCACACAAACCGCATTTTTTTTCACAAATTGATGTTGTTCATTCCGTTCCCCTGTCGAATCCGGAACATTCTTCGGAACTTTGTACTTTAATACGGGAATTACTCGCCGCACAAAATCGGCAAAATGAACTTTTAGAAGAGCTTATTTTACAGGTCAATCAATCGCATCGTCGTAAAACAATTGAACTTGCTCTTTGGAAACGGGCAAACCCTGAATTAGCCGATTTTTGTCGAAGGGCAGCGGTGAAATTGGAGCGAGTTCAAACTGATTTGCTCTCGACGATTACGGAAGAAGTTGAATACAATGCAGAAAATTTTCTGGACAGCGAATTTTCCTTGAATGAATTTGTTGATCGGTTTGGAACGAAATTTATTCATTTGAACACACTTCTCCAAGTTCTTTCACAACTCGGAAATGCACCGGATATTCAGATTCAACAGACTTCAGAATCACATAAAGATCGGTAAATCCAACGATTGGTTCGGTCGGTAATAATATCCGATTGACCGTTCCATGACCTTTGACGTTTGAAAATGAATATCAGGAAAATATTGAAACGGAATATTGGTTTTCCGCAAACAATCCGATTGTTGAATGCCGAAAATTTTATTGGGTAACAGTACACCTTGCCAACAGCAGAAAAGTAAGATAAAATCATTATTCTTATTGAATGAATGATTTTCACGCGACTATTGAGGAATTTCGTCACATGCCTAAAATTCTTTGTATTATTTCTTTCGCTATTTCATGCATTATCTTTTTGGTTTTTCTTGCCAACATGTTGGCAGGTGTACCATTTGGTTCTGCTGGCGGAATGTTGATAAATATCGGTATGATTATCGGTTCTCTTATTATCGGAACATTTAGCGTTTTGACATTTCTGGAATTACGGTAAAATAATACGAAAAATGTTACTGAATTCACCAAACAGTATGGATATTACCGACACGCGACAGTGTACAGCTGTTGTGCTTTTAGTGATTGTCGAGTTTTCATCGTTGTTTTGTACTGAGGTTATTTTGTTAGAAAAATCTGGCGTTTTTCGATTTCTTATTCGAGGTATGAAGTTTTTATCAAAGGCATGACGCTAAACGCCGCCCAATTTGATGCTGTAGAAACATTAAGCGGTCCCTTACTGGTTCTTGCCGGAGCGGGAACTGGGAAAACACGTGTTGTTACTTACCGGATTGCACGTCTTATTCGAAACGGAATTCGTCCTAACCGGATTCTTGCCGTAACGTTCACCAACAAGGCGGCAAAGGAAATGCAAAACCGTATTGCCGAACTCCTGCACAACCGTAACCGTAGAGATGCGAAACCGGAAACGTCAACTTTTCATTCGCTTTGTGTTCAAATTTTGCGCCGCCATATCGCTAAACTTGGTTATCCTCAACAGTTTGCAATTTATGATCGGGGCGATCAGGAATCGGTGGCGCGGCAGGTTCTCAAGGAAATCAAAGTATCCGATGCAGCGTTGCGTCCTGGTGAAATGCTTGCGCGAATCAGTACGTGGAAAAGTGCGGGATTTAGCCACAAACAAGCCGGTCAAAAAATTGAAAGTGCCAAAGATTATCTGGCATGGTTGGCTTATGGACGTTACCAAAATACGTTACGGACAGTCGGAGCGGTTGATTTCGATGATCTTCTTCTCGTTACAGAAGAACTCTTTCGAGAATATCCCGAAACACTCCAAGAGGAATCAGGACGTTTTGATCATCTTTTAGTGGACGAATATCAAGATACGAACATGAGTCAATACCGTATTGTCAAAGGGCTTGCATTACCGCATCGGAATCTCTGCGTGGTAGGCGACGACGATCAGGCGATCTACGGTTGGCGGGGCGCAGACGTTCAACACATTTTGAGTTTCCAACGTGATTGGCCCGACGCTAAAATCGTACGACTCGAAGAAAATTATCGTTCGACAAAACAAATTATCAATTGGGCAAATCGGCTTATTGTTTTCAATAAACATCGGCACGGCAAAAAACTACTCTCGCCACTTTCAGGAGAACAACCCAATATTCTACAATGTAAAGACAGCGAAACGGAAGCAAAAATGGTTGTTTCAAAAATAAAAGAGCGTCTTGCTTCAACAAAGCGTCAACCGCGTGATTTTGCGATTCTGTTTCGAACCAATGATCAGCCGCGTGCGTTTGAAATGGAACTCCGAAACGCGAAAATTCCTTATGTACTGATTGGTGGTCAGTCGTTTTTTGATCGTAAGGAAGTCCGCGATGTTTTATCGTACTTAAAAGTTCTCAACTATCCCAAAGACGATATTTCTTTGTTACGGATTTTGAACACGCCGCCGCGAGGTATTGGTGCGACAACAATTCAAAAGTTGACGGCAACTGCCGTGTCACGAAAAATACCACTCTGGGATTTATTGGACACTGAAATTGTAACAGCTACGGAATTTCAGGATAAAACATCCGATGCTCTTCATTCGTTTCGCGTTTTGATCGAAGATCAACGAAATCATCTTTGCCGCAATTTTACGGTACAAAATTTGAAGAATTTTCTTTCGGTTATTGATTACGAGCGTGAAATTAATCGTCAGTATCAAGACCCGAATGAACGTTCTAACCGTTGGGATTCGGTTGGGGAAGTTCTTAATGCCGCAGCGGAATATATTAACGATACGGAAAAACCGATTTTGCGGGAATTTCTGGATAATACATCGCTTGCCGGTTCTGATTTTGGCAGTGAAAAAAAGCGGGGACTTGGTCAAAACGCGGTCGTGTTGATGACGTTACATGCTGCTAAAGGACTTGAATTTCCAGAGGTGTTTATGGTTGGATTGGAAGAAGGAATTTTACCACATCATCGCAGTGTCAACGATGATGATGTATTTGCAGTTGATGAAGAACGTCGGCTTTGCTATGTTGGTATTACTCGCGCCAAACAACGGTTGACGTTGACGCTTGCTCTACAACGAATGAAATGGGGAAAAATGCGACCAACTGTTCCAAGTCGCTTTCTTTACGAAATTACAGGACAAGCGGAAAATCCCAATTATTTTCGAGCCATTGCCGGTAAACCGCCACAGAGGAAAAAAAAGGAATAAAAAATTGTAGTAACCGTTCACGGTATTTTATGAATGTACGTGGGCGTTAATGCGATTTTTTAGGAATTGCATTATATTTGTGGATTGTTGGTAGCAGGTTTGTATATTGCCTAAAAGCGTTCCCAGAAATTATTTCCTTTTTCGCTTCTTGTTCCCTGGCGTTACATGTCTATCCAACACGACTCGGCGTATTGTTTGTTCCGCGAGGTTATTTGTTGGTGGAATGCCTGTCTCAATAAACCGAAAATAATCATCGCCATATTGCTGAAAACGTTTCATTATAAGTAAACAATCATTGTCGTTGCCCTCGAATAATGATAACTTCATCAATTTCTCACGATGGCAGAACATTCGTTGTTGCCATTGCGACTCCGGCAATTTGTCTTTGCGATGTATCGTATGGAACATTGCTTGGGTCTCACGCAATAACCGTTGTCCATACACCGCCGGTTCCGCTAAACTCTTTTCCGAAATAAATTTTATCTCGCGTATAAGATGCGCCCAACAAAATTGTAGCTGCGTTTCTGTTTCCTTACTAAATTTACGGTATGCAGGAAAAAAATCACACACAATTGTTCCACTAAAATCTTCGCCAAGTAAATCAAACAACTCTTTGCTACCGCGACTACCAATACGAAACACCGAAAAATCAGAACCACGCAACGTCCAAACCCAAAAACGAACACCATTCTCCAGCCAACCGGTCTCGTCCGAATGGACATATTTCTCAAATTGTAAACGTTTTCGTAATTCTTGATACGGTGCCTCTAATGATTGGGATACTTTTTGAATTTGCTTATTCAAAAAACCTGTTGAAATTTTAATTGATAGCATATCGTTAAAAAACCGCTGTATCGTGCCAAAAGATAAATGACATGCCCCCTTGAGATAACCAACCAACGCCGTTAAGTCAGAATTAAAAAAACCTTCTCTACGAACCGCTGAAGGTAAAGGAGCTGTATGAAATTTTTGACAAGTCGCACACCAATATTCTTGTTGTTGATGTTCCGTAACAAAAATCGGTTTGGCAACCAATTTCACTTGTTGAAATTTTTTAACGTTGGCGGTCGCAACAAGAGCACCTTGACATTTGGGGCAAACAGGGAGTTCGTGTTTAATAACCTTATCTACTTGGGATGATGGAAATAGATTATGAATATGTTGTATATGACCTTTTTGTGCGCCAATCTTACGCTTCTTTTTACGTGATAACTTCTCCAACGGTGCTTTGACTATATCAGAAGATGGAGGCTTAGACGAATTACGCGAATTCTTCTTGAGAGATTCAACTTCAAAACGAAGTTCCTCTATAATACGTGCTTGCTCGGAAATATACCGAAGCCGGTATGGGCGGTAGGCTTCGCCCTTGAACAAACGCTTCACGTTGTTGCGATTGCCGTGTTCAGCTATGTGGATTTTAAAGTAGCTTCAGCATAATACGTCTAAGTTCGGCATTTTCAGCCTCCAACCGCAATACCTTCAACTCAAGACTTTCTACGATAATAGTCATATCC
>JAIRTV010000357.1 GCA_031254675.1 Planctomycetaceae bacterium
GGTTGCTGTCGGCAATAGCCGACATTGCCTCTGTGTTCGGATGGAAATTGATGTTGCTAAGCGGTTTGGAATTTGATTTCCTGCCGCACTCTACTTCGAGTCGGCTAACGCCGACGTGATGTTTCGGCGAAACATCACCTACCTTTGAGGTAACATCACCCACCTTTGGGACGAATTTCGACAAACACGGTAGGCAACCTTTCGCCGAAAGGTTGCTGTCGGCAATAGCCGACATTGCCTCTGTGTTCGGATGGAAATTGATGTTGCTAAGCGGTTTGGAATTTGATTTCCTGTCGTACTCTACTTCGAGTCGGCTAACGCCGACGTGATGTTTCGGCGAAACATCACCCACCTTCGAGGCAACATCATCTACTTTATACTTTGTTTTAAATACTTAAAGAGAATGTCTAGAGAAAAGCTTCGTTCTTTTCGACACAACGATCAATAGGAAACTCGTTCCCAACAAATTCACGAAAAATTAGTTTTTTTTCTTTTTGGTGCTTTTTTTCGTGGACTTGCGCGGCGGCGGAAGATAAAAATCATCGTCGTCGTCATATTCATCGTCGCCTTCACGGTCGTCAGCGTCAATAAACATTTTTGAAAGAATTTTAGAAAACGGATTTTTCGGAGCAATCTCCGGCAACTCCGTAAGCAAATCAATCATTTCAAGAGCCGCTTCAGCAGCTTCGGCTCCCTTGTTTCCAGGCGCAGGATTGAGAATTTTATCCTTAACCGATTCAATCATTCCACTGCGAGCGTTTGCCTGCTCAACCGTGTCACAAGTCAGAACACCAAAAATCACCGGCGTTCCAAAACGCGACGCAATATCACCAAACGCCATACTCACCGAACGATTAATATGTTGATCATGCGTCGTCTCGCCCTTGATAACCGCCCCAAGACAAATAATCGCCAAACATTTCGGATCACGCGCAAAATAAGAAGCAACAAACGGCAACTCATAAGTTCCAGGAACCCAAACAATACGAATATCCTTCTCATGAACCCGATGTTGCCGCAACTTCGCTAACGCCCCATCCAATAAACGTTGCGTAATCGTTTTATTAAACCTCGCAACCGCTATCGTTATATAACCTTCCGGAGGCGGACAAATTCTGCCCTCAAATATTTGCATGGCTCTTGAATTGGTTAAGGGAAGAGAAGAAAACGAAACAATTGTCAACTCAGCAAAAAACAGAACAGCTCGCCATTCTATCGGCAAGAATAATAAAAGTCAACAAGGGTTATCGACTAGTAATTTCTTTTCCACATAGTATGATAATAAAGAATGGCGTCGGAACTTCCAATATTTTCGACCTCACAACCTCAATAAAACACCAATAAAACCCTTCACAGAAAACTCGATAGGAGATTACCATGAACAAAATGATCTTAACCACAACAATATTGTGCCTTTTTTCGCTCACAACATTCAACATCATCGCACAAGAAAAATATACACTCAAAAACCGTTACCCCCAAGGTAACTACGCCATGCAGTTCGAAACAGATATGGAAATGAAAATTGAAGTTGACGGTCGAACAATTCCAAATCATTCAACGCAAACTCAATATCAAAACATTACCGTAAAACCAATAGCATCAGACGGTTCTCAACAAATCAATGTAGAAGTTAAACGGATTGTCATGAAACAAATGATTAACGGACAGAAAATCGAATTCGACAGCGCCGACGACAAAGCTCAATTTTCACCGTTTAAAATATTAGGGATTATGGTGGGACTCAAAGTAACAATATCATTAGATCAAGACGGCAAAATTACGAAAATGGAAGGTTTAGACGAGTTTTTAGAACAACACGCACAAAATATTCCAAAACAAGCGTTTGAGATGTTAAAAAGACAATTCTCAGATAAGTCCTTAGCGAAAATGTTCGACATTCTCCGCGAAACAATGCCACAACAACCAGTTGCCGTAGGCGAACAGTGGAAGTCTGAAAGCGTTTCGGAAATTCTTGTCATCGGCAAAGTAAAAACGGAACAAACAAATACGCTTAAAGAGATTCAATCGGTTGACGGAACAGAATTGGCGACGATTGTGTCTCAATCTCGGATCAAATCGGACTCGCCACAAGAAATGGAAATGGCAGCAACAAAAATGACTCTCAAAAGTACGGATGTTGACAGCGAAAGTACAATTCAAATGGAAATGAAAACCGGTCTTGTTGTCTCCAACATCACACAGATAAATATGAAAATCGAAACCGAAACAATAAACAACAACAAGACGTTGCAACAAACAATGACCGGTAAAGGAAAAACCACCATGACCATAACCCGTACAGAAAAATAAACCGAAAAAAAACTTGTGTCCCGACTTTTACACGGAATGGAAAATAGTTATACTTTGAACGGTTGTAAGATTTCTGTTTTTTTAATGGTTTTATTTTCGGAGAACTCAATGTTACGACGTTTCTTTTTTGTTCTATTTTTGTTTTTTGCTCACACAATTGTTACGGCGTATATTCCAGCGCAATCTTATGATGTTGCGGGCGGTTCCTATCTTGCGATGCGTGAGGTGGACGTACCAAGCGGTAAAAGTATTGTTGTTACGCAGTTCCTGCATCAGGGACTTATCAATCTTGCCCAGAAAAATGTTGACCCGCGAACAGAAAATACCGGCAAAACGGTTCTTGTTACCACACGTTCGAAAAAACCGGTGCCGTTCAAAATTCTCCAACTGGGTCCCGGCGATTTTTGTCGATTGGCAATACAAACAGAGGAAAAAACCAATGCCTACACCATTTATTACGGTCTTCCGGCGGACAAAAAACCGAACAATATTCAAATTCCCGCGTGGACAAGCGATCTTGGGCTTCTTCTGGAAACACGACATGTCGAAGGTCCTTTCAATATGGATGATTTTGAATCAGTGAAAAAAGCCTTCGAACAGTCAAAAAAACCAATCGGTGCCGATTATGTTAAACATGTTCATCACGGTTACAATCCGTTCACGCTTCGCCGTGAACCTTTCCTTTCTCGATATTCCGGTAAATTGATTGTTGCGGTTGGCGGAAAATATGCGTTGTTGACTTCGTCTCATCATTGTAGTTTTCTCCTGATTGACGGTAAGGTTGTTGCGTCGCATCCTGGTCGGCACGGTCGATCCGGACAGGCAAGACCAGAACTCGTAAAACTCGTCAACCTCACACAAGGAAAACATTCGTTCGAATATTATCACGCCACCGGCGACGATTATGCCAGCATGCTTGCCGTGTGGGAACTCAATCCAGAAGAGAAACCAAAAAAATTAACGTTAATTCCCGAAGAAGCATTTCAAAATGCCAATATCGCTCGTGTTTTGACAGGAGGAGTTCAGTTTGCCAATAAACCTGGTTCGCCGGATTTTGTTTATCAGGTTGTAGGAAGTGTTCCGTTGCCAAACAACGACCAGCAACTGATTTCCGTGCAATTTCAGAACCGATCAGCGGGACTTGCGGCGCGGGGCAAATTGATTTGGGATTTCGGCGACGGTCAAACCAGCGAAGAACCATCACCAAATCATATTTATCTTAAATCGGGAATTTATTCTGTTGAGTTGGCTTCCGACACCGCTTCGCAACATCTTTCGGCAGTAAACCGAATTGAGATTGATCCACCGTCGGTGCCGGCAGATCCCAAAAATTTGCCAACACTTGATCAATATTTGGCGGTTCTGGAAAAATACAACACGTCCAAACTTGATGCGGATTCGTTGCTCCAACTCATTGAAGTTTATCTGGCAAAAATTGATTCGATTCTGAATCCGACCGAAGCGGAACTAAAAGCCGCCGAAATAGCAATGATGGAAGGAACAGATAAAGATAAAAAAAACAAACCAAAACCTCAAACATCAACACGACAAGAAGAAGCAAAACTTGAACAAGTTAAAAAATATCGCCGATTGATTGCGGAAACGGTTCGGTCGGCATTGGCGGACAATCAGAATTTTAAGGGCGATAATTCTATTTACAAATTGGCGTTGCTTGCGGGTGGAATTGCGCGGGATTATTTGTTGGATTGGAAATTGGCGGGGCAAATCTATGTGGCTGCCGCACAAAAATTGATGTTTGACGATTTCGCTGCCGAATGTTATGCGTTGGCGGCGGAGGTGTCGCTTGACATGCTGAATAAAAACGCAGCGAAAAAATTCATTGAATCCGCAGAGAAAAAAATTTCAAAAAACGGAAAAAATTCGTCAATCAGTACGTTTTATCGGATTAAAAGTGATTATCTTGCGGAGACGGGTCAAGGCGAGGAAGCCCGACAAGCCTTGATAAAAGCCAACGAAACAAAAGACGAAGGACATTTTCAATACACAACTCAGGTTGCGTTGCAAGGTTCGGCGAGTCGTAGTGCGGAGACTTTTTTGCGGGAAAAGAATTATGATCGGGCGATTGATGCGTTGCGGGTTTGGCAACTCGAATATCCTTCGGCGTCTTATGAGGGGTTTATTACGTTGTTGATGGCAAGATATTGGCTTGGGCGTGAAAAATATCCTCAAGCGGCGGCTCTTGCGGATCGGCAATTATCGTTGAATCCAGATTCGTCGTCGATTGACGAACTTCTATTAGTTGCGGCGGAAGCGCAGGAAAAAGCGGGCAATAAAGATGCTGCTAAAGCCTATCTTGGTTCTTTGATCAAAGATTATCCCGGTAGTCCTTTTGTTCCTGATGCAAAGCAGCAACTCAAAAATTTGGAATAAAACCGCTAAAACCAAATGTTTCTTCTGAACTTTACCGGATGTACTTGAGTGTGATGGGGAATGCGTGGTGTGGGGTTTGTGATGTTGACTCAACAATTCCAGGAAATAAAAATGGATTCTATACCACAAAAGAGCCGCGATCAAATTCGGCTTTCTGCTCTTAAAACAATAGAGTTGACCCGAAAGTTTGGTTGCGTGACTTCGGAAGTTGTTCAAGCAATTGAATCCCTGACCGAAAACGGATTTATTCGAGACACGTTGGAGGCAATTCGCCGTTTTCCACCTTCGTATGAGCGGTCAAATTCGTTCTGTTACATTACGTTTTGCAAGTCCGAACATTTCGATTGCTTGCCCAAAGAAGTTGCCGAAGTTGCAGTCGAAATTGCCGAGTCGGGCTTTGCCATGTTTGATGACGAATTGCCGCCGGAAAAATGTGACCGTTATTTTGCTCTGTACGTTACCAACGTATCCATTCTGATCAACGAGTTCGCCGAACATCGCGGTTTGGAAAACGCGAAAGTTTATCTGGATCGTTTGAAGAAACTTGTCGAGCGATTGGACGATCCGATGGATCGGATTCTATCGCTTCGAGCAATGGCTTGGGGATACTGCCGAAACGGAAATTACGATGTTGCCGAAACGTTGATTGACGAGGCAGGCATTTTGGTTAAGCAAGCTCCCCCCAATTTTTGGAATGAATGGAATTCCTATCAAGATAATCCGTTGACTTACGAAAATGTCTGTTCGTGGGTGGATGCCGTGAAAAATACTATTGCCATATCAAAATCGAATATGATTACTATTGAGAAAATTGTGAAGGGCAGTGCCGAGACCGAACTTCAAGAGTTTTCCCTGCACAATAACTGCCTGACGGTGAAAGCGCGGTTGCCGTATTATGGAGATGCGAATTACGGCATCAATGGCAATCTGCCGTATGAAGAAATTACGGTGATGTTGAAAATCCGAGCTGAGGTGTTTGATGTTCGAATCTCGGACACAATGCCTCTATCTGCTCAGTTTCGATTGGACTGCCTTGAAGGAATCAAAGCGAATACCTGGGGATATTACATTCCGTCGGACAACAAGGATGAATTTTTCTGGTCGATCAAAAATGGTTTTGCTCTGGCATTCGGCAGACATTTTCAAAAATATCGTTGGCTGTTCAGGATTATTTTCGCCGAGGGGCATGTCCATATCTTGCTTGCTGATCCAAATGAAATCGAATTTACCGTGGAGGAGACCATCTGAAATGCCAAGCGACTCCGATAAAATCATTGAGATATACTTTACAACATCACCAATTGTTCTTTTTTAAAGTTTTGAAATTTTGGAGTCATAAGCTTTTTGATTTCTTCTTTATAATCAGTTTCAACTCTATCAAAGCAGTTGTTGATGCTCTTTTGAATTCCTCAAAGGTTTCATAATAAATTTTGTGCAGACATTTCTCCTTTACCAATTTCCACAACCGCTCAATCAGATTCAAATTCGACGAATAAACCGTAATGTCATACCAAGCTTCTTCGCCAAATTCTCAACAAGTTTGCCATGTTGATAACGTACCTTGTCCAAAACGACCACGATTGATTGGTTTGCATACTGACTCGAAAGTTGGCTGAACAATATCGGCTATTTCGGGTGCAAACTTGCCACAAGTGCGAAGCCAAAGAAGCTCGAAACGACGCATAATCCGTGCGTCAGGATAATGACAGCGAAAATGATGAAAAACTTTACTCATCTTTGTCTGTGTAAGTGGTTCGTAACATCTTTGGACTCCTTTCTGGTATGAACGCACAAAACTGAAATATAACCAATCTGAAGACTCGCGAAGAGACCTGTTCATTGACGGTGTGGACTACAACAAATAAAATATTTTACTCATTTTAACTAAATTCACATAGATTAGGAAAATTTTTCCAAAAAAATTAAAATAATAAGAAAAAAGTTCGTTACCTCTCATTGTAATTTTTTCTCAACGATATAAAATTTTAATTTAATGAAATCAATGTTTGAGGTTTTTGGAATTTTTTTGGAAAGGTAGGATAGTTGTATTAAAAATGATACTTGGTACCCCTTTAACAGGTTAATTCCAAACAACATACTGTTCTGCCTAGTTCTGCGTAATAAGTAAAGAGTGGCGATCTTTTGATTTTGGTAATGCGTGTTGAAGTTCTGTCTGTTATCCGAACATTGTATAACTTTATTACGTAACTTTTCTGAGAGGAGAATCCTGTAATGCCTATTCAATTAAAATGCCCCAATGGACATCGTTTAGCCGCGAAAGAATCCAACGCCGGTAAAACAGGAAAATGCCCTGTTTGTAAGGCGGCAGTTAGTATTCCGGTTTTGCATCAGACGGTTATTACCGATAGTGCGGTCGTCAACATCTTAGGCGATCCGGGTAATACCAAAAAAGATCGAGTGGGTGTTACTGTTACGCCAGTCAGAAAAAAAACAGTTGGCTCTTCTTTGGGACAATCCGGTTCTTTATCGTCTTCTTCGGTATTGCCACATGTTCGGCTTTGCCCAAATTGCGAACAGGAAATTGATATGGGTTATCATATTTGTCCTCATTGCCATACGTACATTACCGGTCTCAACGATTTCTAAAATTCACTTTGGCGGTTTGAGATTGGTTGCCGATGCGAGTCAAACGGGCGGATTCATTGGTTGCACACCAGAGGTTGTACGCCAAACACAATACCAAAATTCAACACTCATTTTTCTCAAACCACAAACCAAACCATAACTCCTCAATCCCAAACTATGACTCTTCGCTTTGGAACACGTGGAAGCGTTTTGGCGCGTTGGCAGACAAATCAGTGCGTCAATCTACTCAAAGAAAAGAATATTGATTCTGAAGTTGTTGTTATTGAGACATTCGGTGATCGCGTTCCGTATCAATCAATTGCCAATCTTGGTGCGCAAGGTGTTTTTACGAAAGAGATTCAATCCGCTTTGCTTCGTCGAGAGATTGATGTGGCGGTACATAGTCTCAAGGATTTGCCAACAGAATCGGTTTCGGGTCTTGTGTTGTCGTCGGTTCTGCAACGCGGTTCGTATCGTGATGCATTTCTGAGTCCTAAAGCAGCGGTTATCGAGGAACTTCCCAAAGGTTCGCGGATTGGCACGGGAAGTCTTCGCCGGAAAACGCAGATTATTCATCGTTTTGGCGATTTATTTCGGATTGACGAAATACGCGGCAACATTGAAACCCGCCTCCAAAAATTAGAGCAAGGCGAATATGATGCGATTATTTTAGCGGAAGCGGGGCTTGTTCGGTTGGGTTTTGCGGATCGGATTTGTTCTTTTTTGGAACCGCCGTTTTTTTTGCCGGCAGTGGGGCAAGGAGCAATCGGTTTGGAAATTCGGTGCGACGATCATCGTACCGCAGAACAAATTGCTTCTCTCTGTGATATGGAAACTTGGGCGGCTGTGTTGGCGGAGCGGGCAATGTTGCAGAAACTTCAAGGTGGTTGTCTTGCGCCGATTGCGGCATTGGGTCGGGTTGACGGCGAAAAGTTGACACTGCAAGGGCGTATTTTGTCGTTGGACGGCAAAACGATGTTTGAAACAACACGTTCTCTTCCTCTTGCCCAAGACCCAAACTCATTAGGAATTGCGGTTGCTGACGTGTTGATTGACATGGGCGCCGAGACTATTCTTGAGGAAATTCAACAACAACGGCATCAATCGTCAATAACGGAATAAATCCGCTCTGGTTTTGGCGGTGCGAGTTAAAATAGATAAAACAATTTGATTATTCGGGTAAAACCACTCCTTTTCAAGCAAAACATTGTAAACGCCGAAAATGTGATGTAAGTGTGTTTCGCGTTAAAGCACAACGCTTTTGCGGTCTATACCGATTATTCCGAATTAACTATCTCATATCTGCCGTTTACGATGTTTTACAACAGATCAACCGGAGCAATGTTTTTTACTAGAATTGATTGCTTCTTTGTCGTGTTTTTTCTGATTGCTTGCGGTATGATTTCGATGTTGTCGGATATTGTTTTGGTTTGTGCGTCCGAATCGCGGAGCAATTGGGCGACGAAAGCTTACGAGCGGAATTGCAATGCGGTTGTTTGTATTCAGGGCGATAAAGTTGAAGAGTTAAACAATTCCTCGAAAGATACCGGAAAATCCTACAACGGAATGGGAACTGGAATTATTATTGACGAACGCGGTTATATTGTCACGAACTTCCACGTTGTCGAAGGTATTCGCAAAATTCAGGTTACTACGTTTGACCGGAATGTTTATACCGCTAATCTTGTTGCCAGAGACACGGAAACTGATCTTGCTATTATCAAAATCAACGCCCGTCAACCGCTTAAAACGATTACTTTGGGTCGTTCCCATGATTTGATTCCCGGTGAAAGTTGTATTGCTATTGGCAATCCTTATGGTTATGCTTTTTCGTTGACGGATGGGCGAATTAGCGGGATTGATCGGGAAGTTGATGTGAATGATTCTTTGGTTTACCGTGTTGCGATTCAAACGAACACGGAAATTAATCCGGGCAATTCCGGTGGTCCGTTGATCAATGTTGATGGCGAGATGATCGGAATTAACGCGGCGATTCGTCAAGGAGCGGCGGGAATTGCGTTTGCGATTCCGATTGATCAGGTTGTGGATGTTGCAGCTAAATTGCTTGGAGAAATTGCCGAACAATCTATTTCGCATGGGCTTAACGTTTATCAGGAAGATCGTGAAAATAAGAATGATTCATTTTCGTCTTCATTATCCTTACCGCGTGGCAATCAGTTTGCGGTGGTGGTGGAGTCGGTTGGCAGCAACAGCCCGGCTGCCGAAGCCGGAATTGAAAAAGGCGATATTATTAAGGGAATTGGTCAATACACAATTGCCAACAAACTTGATTTTTCTCGTGCGTTGATTGATCTTAAATTTCGGGATGATATTGCGTTTTCGGTTCAGCGAAATTCGGAAACGTTTGATTTTGCGGTTTCGTTGGGGCAGCCGCGAGAAAATCAATTGGTGGGAAACCGGTCACGCGGTAATATGCCCAAACCGATGGGGGCGGGATTTGCTCCCAAAACGGCGGCTCAGGCAAAACCCAATCTTGATGATCTTGTTTGGGAGACGTTGGGTTTTCGCTATACTCCGATGCTTTTGGAAGAGTATAAACGAATGTTTTCCGAATATTTGTCGGATCGTCCTCATGGTGGAGTGGTGGTGAAGGCGGTTCGGGAAGGTAGTCTCATGGCAAAAACCAATATTATGCCGGGTGATGTGATAGTTGGAATTCACGAATGGGTTACCATGTCGCAAAACGATGTTCGGTATGTTGCGACATATTGGCATACGTTCAAAACGCCCAAAGGAACCGTCGAAATTGAATTGTTCCGTGACGGACAATTGTATGTCACCGAAATCCCGTTGAAGTGATTTTCTGTTGACTGGAAATTCTATTCCGTGGAACCGAAGTTCCGTTCATCCGAAGTTTCACTCCGGTTCTGAACGATTCCGCTCCGGCTAGACCTTTTCTTTATATTTAAAACAAAGTATAAGGTGGGTGATATCGCCTCAGAGGTGGGCAATGTTCCTAAAAAGGTGGGTGATGTTTCGCCGAAACATCACGTCGGCGATAGCCGACTTGACCCTGTTTTCGGACGATAATTTGTGTTGCCAAACGGTTTGGAGTCCAATTGCCTGCCAACTACAGGGACGAGTTGCCTAACGGCAACGCAACCGTGGATGAAAATCCTTCGGCGAAAGGTTGCCCATTTGAAAAGAAAGGTTGACTCCTGTCTTAGGGAAAGATTGGAGAAAAGATCTATTATTTAAAGATCAATTTGACGTAATCTCAACCCGTCAACATGAGGAATATTCCGATATTATCGATAATTTAGGTTGTTTTGTAAAAATTTTCTAAAAAAATGGAATAGGTACTTTACAAAGAATACCGGACAACGATATAATCCTACGATGTTGTTTGGTCGAAGTAACCCTTGTTTGTTTTTTCTGCAAATTCAACCCCCTTTTCCCAGCATCAAACACAAATCTCGCAAAAAACATTTTTTTTGAAGTACACCATTTCACTAGTCGATAAGTGTAGTCAACCGTTAAGTGTAATTTTCCTTGTCAGAGAGATTGTTGATGTTGTTTAACCGTTAAAGTCGATGTTGTTGCGTCTGTTAACGGAAAGTAGGTCAAATTAAATCGAAGGTCGGTCGTTAAGTAGATAAGGAAACAAGAAATACGGCAATGTTGATTTACTAATCTTTGTTTTATATTTTAGTAACTCAAACATACCCTTCACCGTTTAAGAATTTACACTACGTGTTTGCTATGAGGAGAAATTTTATGAATAATAAATTCTTGGTTCTTTTGTTTGCGATTGCAACATTTTTTGTATTCTTTTCGGATGTTCCGACAGCGAACGCCGGATATTGCGGAGCGGGGACTTGTCATCCATGCCTGCCGCGTTGTTGCGACTATGTTGATCATTGTGTTACCGTTATGCGGACTTGCAAAAAAGTCGTCTACGAAAAGCAACAAATCACTTGTTATAAAACCGTTTATAACAAAATTCCGGTTGCCAAAACGGTAACTTATTGTAAATACGTTCCTGAGGTTCGTACACGAGAAGTTCGTTATACTGTTTGCAAACCGGTCTGGGAAACAAAAGTCAAAACCGTTTCGTACAATGTCTGCAAACCGGTTTACGAAACCCGAACAAAACAAATCCCCTTCACCGTCTGCAAACCCGTTTACGAACAGAAAACTCGCACCTGGACAGAATACAAACCCGTTTACGAAACCCGACAAAAACAAATCCCTTACACGATTTGCCGTCCAGTCTGGGAAACTCGGCAACGGGAATACACGGTTAATCGTCCGGTTTACGAAACACGCCAAAAACAAATTCCTTATACGGTTTGTAAACCTGTTTACGAACAGAAAACTCGTACCTGGACAGAATACAAACCCGTTTACGAAACTCGAACCAAAGAGATTGCGTACACGGTTTGCAAACCCGTTTGGGAAACGCGACAGCGAGAATATATTGTAAACCGCTCCGTTTACGAAACTCGAACCAAAGAGATCGCCTACACGGTTTGTAAACCCGTTTACGAACAAAAAACTCGTACCTGGACAGAATACAAACCCGTTTACGAAACCCGAACCAAAGAAATTGCGTACACGGTTTGCAAACCAGTCTGGGAAACTCGGCAACGTCAATACACGGTCTATCGAACCGTTGCCGAACCACGAACAAAAGAAATTCCTTACACGGTTTGCGTGCCGGTTCATTACACAAAACAAGTTCAATATCAGTCCGGTCATTGGGAAAAACAATGTTATCAGGTTCCAGGTCCGATTGTTACCAAAATGGTTCCGGTTTGCGAACCCTGCGCCCCTGGAGCTTGCACTGATGCGTGTACTCCTGCGGCTTGTACTCCGTTGAAGTATAAACCGGTCAAAGTTCAATGTCCGCCGGTAACCTGTTATAAAAAAGTTTGGGTTCCGGAATTGCGGGAAAAAACAGTCAATTGCGTTCGGTATGTTCCCGAACAACGAGTCAAAACCGTGAATTATCAGGTTTGTAAACTTGTTCCCGAAACTCGCGTTTGCGATTACAAAGTTTGTAAAATGGTTCCCGAACAACGGGTTAAAACGTGTTCGTATCAAGTTTGTAAACAAGTTCCGGTACAAAAAAGTTGTAATTATACGGTCTGCCGAATGGTTCCCGAACAACGAGTCAAAACCGTAAATTATCAAGTTTGCAAAATGGTTCCCGAAACCCGCGTTTGCAATTACAAAGTTTGCAAAATGGTTCCCGAACA
>JAIRTV010000383.1 GCA_031254675.1 Planctomycetaceae bacterium
AAAGAAAGCAACAATTCCAACCAAACCCAATAACGCAAAACAAATACTTTTTGCTACTGTTGGTGCGTTGGGATGTCTCTGTTTTCCGTTGTTTCTTGGCATTGCGATTGAACGGCTCAAACCGCGGCTTTATCATGTTTCTCAAATTCGGCGAGCAATTCCTCAAGTGATTCTTGGTGAAATTATGGAGCCGCCGGTTGCCTGGATTCACGGTGCGACTTTCCGCAAACGTTTAGCTCGTTATCGGGAAAGTGTTCATAATTGGTGTACGCATCTTTTGCTGAGTGATCCGTTCCGAAATTGTCGAACGCTTGCCGTGGCGAGTGTTGCCGGTGATGACGGGAAAACGTTTTTGGCAGTTCAAGTCGCCGTGGCAATGGCTCAAATGAAAAGCGGTCCGGTATTGTTAATTGACGCCGATATGCGCGTCGGACGATTGCATTTATTGTTCGGAAACGAAGAAACCGGAATTGGTCTGGCTGATGTTTTATCGTTCCGAAATGGTTTCGGCGAAGCGGTTGTTTTGAATGAACGGGAACCAAACCTCCATTTGTTGTCTGCCGGACAATTAGATGTTTCTCCTTACGAATTACTCGGAGATGGACGTTTTCGGGAATTGTTGGATACGCTGGAATCACATTACTCATTGGTTCTGGTGGTGCTTCCGCCAGTCGCAAACGCCGCCGAATCACTCATCATGGCTTCAAGTACCGATTCCGTGTTACTGTGCGTTCGTCAAGGCGAAACGATTTTGGCTGCAATGGAAGATGTTTACAGAAAACTAGTCAGTACCGGAAGTTCGGTTGACGGAATTGTCGTTAAAGATATTCCCTATTACCAAATGGCAGGAAAAGATGGCGGGTTCGCCGATAAACTTGAACAAATTCGACTCGCCCATTTGTTACAATATACCGACTAACCACAACTGTTTGTCACAAAATAAGAGCATCAAAAAAATTCGTGCCAATGTCAAACCACCAGATGTAAATAAATTAAGAACAAAAATCAAAACGAATGCGCGACAAAATAGACCGATTCGTGTCCAAAACAGAATGGCATCCTGCATTCGTCGAAGCGTTTCAACTGGAACTTGCCGAATATCAGGATGTTCTCACCTTCGAACCCGAACATCTCCTCATCGCCGGACCACTCAAAATTGATATACTTATTGTCAAAAAAAATAAAGAAATTGAACTCAAAAAAAATATCGCTCGAATCTTTCAAAAATACAATATTATCGAATACAAAAGTCCAGACGACTATATTTCCATTGCTGATTACGACAAAGCACAAGTTTATAGCCGACTTTATGCAGTAAATCATGGAGTCCGAACTAACAAAATGTCGGTTTCCATCGTGTCCTCCCGCAAACCCATAAAATTATTCAAATACTTGAAGTCGGAAATGGGATTTACAATCACTTCCGAACAATCAGGTATTTATATTGTCAAAGGTGACACCAGTCCAACTCAAATCATTATCTCCCGCGAATTGTCAGAAAACGTCAACCTTTGGCTCAATCATTTAAACCAAGCATTAACAGTTACCAAATTACAACACGTTTTGACAGCAACTTCAAAACTTGGTAAAAATACTTCCATTCGAACGTACATTAATGTAATTACAGAAAAAAACGCAACCACATTTCAGGAGTTAATGAGTATGGGTCAAAAAGTTGATGCTATTTTGAAAGAATTCGGATTCGTCGATAAATGGCGAGCCGAAGGAAAAATCGAAGGAAAAGCCGAAGGAAGAGCCGAGGGAAGAGTTGAAGGAAGAATCGAAGGCAGAACCGAAGGCAAAGTAGAAGGTCGAATTGATGAGAAAGCAAACATGATTATTCGTATTTTATCTCGCCGTCTGGAAACTCCGTCGAAAATAATTCAGAAAAAAATCTGTTCCATTCGGAATATGAACAAACTTGATGAGTTGGCGGATTTTGCGTTAACCTGTGTTTCACTAGACGAATTTATGACCGCGTTAGAGTGAAATTGAGTAACATAAAATATGTTCCCCTTGTACAATCCATTACTTTTTTTTATCATTTACGTTTTACTTCCTACCGTTTAATATTTTCAATTTTTAATTCTTAATCCCTTTTCAAATATTATGACAACAACCGAATCTTTTCAATCGAAACAGTCGGAATCGCCACAATCAACCTCCGCCTCCATCCCACAATCCAAACCACCGATTGATTCCCGATTAGCCGAATATGTTGTGTCATGGAAATGGCTTTTGGGAGGATTGACCGTATTCTTAATTTTTTGTGGTACGGTATCCGGTCTTTATTTTTTGCGTGTTTCCAATTTATCCAGCCAGGTTTTGGCAACCGCTCAAAAAATGGTCTTGGAAGCGGAAGAACTCAAAAAAGATGACAAATTGAGTGAATCGTTGAAAACAAGAATGGATGCCGCCAATCTTCTCGATAATTTCAATCGCTCTCAACCAACAGGAACACTCAAAATTCAAGTCGAGTTAAACGGCATCTTGGAAAGCCTTTACAAAGACGAAGGAAGATCAAATTTCGTTGCCCGACAACAACGAGCTAAACAACTTATTGATAGTTGTAGCCAACTGATTCAAACGATTGCTTCCGATAAAGAATCGCTTAGTTATCGTATCCGGTTGATGGAACTTGAATGGGATCGCGCAAACTATTCTGGAGTAATTGAGCGGGCAAAAGAAGTACAACGTGTAGAACGGGAATTTAACGACCGCAATAATTACGAAGCAATGCGTTATCTTACATTGTCGATCATGAGCAATCTCTCGCTGGTTCGTTACAACCCATCACAAATCAATCTCACTCCGGCGTTGCCTCAATTTCTAGATAAATTGCTCGAAGATGTGTACAACATGAAACCAAGCGATATTGAAATTGCCGCACGGTATGCTGAATTTATTATTGATGTTAAACGTGATTCTTTTAAAATTTGTGCCAGTCCAGCTCTTCGCGAAACCAACGACGACGAACGGCAAACAAAAGCGTTAGCAATTATTGATACAATGGTTAGCCGTAACTCACAAGAGATAAACGCTTATTTGACTCGTTTTCGGTTCAAAACGCGCTTTATTGCTTCTGAACCGCCGTTGGACAAATTAGACTCTGATCTTGAGGCAGTTTTAAAACTTGATCCTAATGATGTTGAAGGATTGATTCTTGCCAGTGTGTATGTGTTTCGGCAATCTGCGCTTGCCAGTCGTGCAGGCAATATGGAACTTGCCGACGAACGGAAAAAAGAAGGTGAAGAATTGTTGCGTCGCAATATTGCCGCTAATCCGTATTACGGACTTGGTTATCAATATCTTGGCGAATATCTGAGCGGTGAAGGGAAAGCCGATGAAGCTATTCAAGTTTGGAATGACGGTATTACAAAGTCGAGACATCAAGCGGTTGAAGAATTGGTGGGTCGTCTTGCGATTGCGCTTATGGAGCAGAAACGTTTTGAAGAAGCCGAAGTAAAAATTGCTTCACTGAATCAAATTTCGATAGACGCACGAATAAATCGTCCTAATTCCGTTCCTCAAATTCTCAACATGGAAGCACTTTTATCCGCGCGGCTTTCCGCAAATCAAGGAGCGGAAATATTGATCAAAGCCGAAGAAGCCCAAATTGCCGGACGTATGG
This sequence comes from Planctomycetaceae bacterium, assembly GCA_031254675.1. Classification (GTDB taxonomy): domain Bacteria; phylum Planctomycetota; class Planctomycetia; order Pirellulales; family Thermoguttaceae; genus WRKP01. The sequence goes on from JAIRTV010000383.1 coordinate 3,632, forward strand.
ACGAAGCGCGGCGTTTGTATGTTTTGAACCAGAAAAAAAATAACAACGCTATTCAAATTTTGGACAATTTACTAGGTAATTTTGGTTCTCAGGTACACGATTATGTTGTTGATCGTCAAAGTATTTATGTTAAACTTCTTCCGGAATCATTATTGCTTGCGGGTCGTCTTTTTGCGGAACTGGGATTATGGGACAAGGCGGTTCAATATTTTGTTGTGGCGAATCATCCGACTTTTGCAATAAATTTGCAGAATGCGGCTGCTCTTGCCGCCGCAAACGCTTACCAACAACGGAACGAACCGGCAGAAGCTGTTCGTATTCTCCGAGCCGCTGTCGAACGATCTCCCGACAATATACCGCTTAATTATTATTACACACAAAGTCTGTTTCAGTACCAGATGAGCCGTAATAATCCTGATCCTCAAGATTTGGATATTGTCGAAAAACAACTTCGAAGCCTTAATGAACATCGCGATCAATTACCGCAACCTTGGATTATTGATTTGCGACTGATTCGTCTTGAAATGACCAAAGCCAGCCTTTCGAATAATGCGGAACAAATTTTACAAGCACAAATTACAGCAATGCGAAAATTCCGCGAATTGGAAAAAAAGGAACTTCCTGTTTCAGCACAAACAACTGCATCACCAACTTCGGAAAATCCGTCGGAAAAACAAGAACGAAAAGTTTATTCTGATGATCTTGCTTTTTTGATGGAACTTGCTGGAATTTATAGTTTTTTGGCTCAATTGTCGGATTTTGATCGGATTATGCAAAAAATACGGGAATTGCCCAATGGTGAAGCCGCCTATTTTTCGGAACGAATTAACGATTCGATTCGTCGTAATGACCGTGAAGGAGCCGCTTTGATTATCGAAGATGCTTTAGCAAGTGATTTGTTGACCGCATCGCAAAAACAACGGTTTGTCGTTTTGTTGCAGACTTTGAAAGACAAGGAGCCCAATTCTTTAGATAAAATTTATTCTCGTTTGAAATCGACTTTTGACCAAAATCCCGATTCGCTGAAACCGCAAGCGTTTTTCCTTTTAGCTAATATGGCAATTGATCGGGAAGACTACGGTTATGCTCGAATTTTGTTGGAACGTCTTGAGCAGTTAGACAAAACATCTGGTTCTTGGTGGCGTTACATTCGGGCAAGACTATTGCTATCAGAACCGGAACCACCCTACGATCAGATCCGCCAACTTCAAGAAGAAATCGCTAAAATCCGAAAAGATTGGGATATGTCCTATCTGCTGAGAGCAACGATTGAAGAAAAATATTTGTTGCAAAACCCAGAAGATTTTCAGGTTAAATCCACACTAATTGCCGCGTATCAAGAAGCGATTCGGTGTGGAAATGTCCAACCGGTTATTTGGAATCGGCTTCTTTCTTTGTACGAAGAAACACAAAGAACAGAAGATGCGAAACGTCTTCGTCGCGATGCAATGATTCGTGCCGTTTCACTTGATGCGGTTGCCTCTCAATTTCCGCAACCATATCAACGAATGTACAATCAAGTTGAAAAATTAATTTTTGATGAGGATGCGCCAAACGCAGATAATGTCGCACGGCAATGTATTGCGTTAGCGGAAGCACGTCGTGAAAAGTCGGAGTTGCTTTTTAGTTTGAATCTTGCTTTGGGCAAACTTTTTTTTGATGCAGGTTTTTTAGAAAGCGCAAGACGTCATCTGACAATTGTCGCTCGGCAAGGTTCGACCAATGTTTATCCGCTTGCGGTTTGCCTTGCTAAAAGCCAGTTGGTGGACGAAGGTTTTAACTTAATTCTTGACGAGATTAGTCGAACGCCTTCTTCGCAACCGTTGTTATTACCTTCTTTGTTGCTGCTTCTTTCTCAGGTTCGACCTTCAGAACAAGTTTTGGAGCGGATTGATAGATTGATGTTACGAATTGAAAGAGGAGAACGTCAAATTCTTCGTGGAACAATTACGCCGGACGCAAGAGATCTTGATTTAGGAGAACGCCGACTACGGTATCTGGTAATTCGGTTTCCGGAAATGACCGATATTCCCGATTCAAAAAACATCGAAGTGTATCCGCCAACAGAAACGGAAGCAGAAGAGGAAGAAGTAAACGAAACAGAAACAAAAGAATAAATGGAAACGCAATTATTCTATAGAATTTATAGAATATTCCCCAATATTTCCGATTGTTTCGGAATTTTGAGGTCGTTATTGAAATCAACAATCAGAACCGTTACAAAAACATCTGAATGATTAAACGAAGTTTAGTTCAAACATTTTATATTGGAGGACATTTACCATGAAAAAGAATAATTTTTGTCAGCAGTTATTTTGGGGACTATTTTTGTTTTCTCTGACTGTTTTCGGAATATCTGTTGTTTCGGCTCAGGAAGAAAATGTTTCGCCGCCACAACCGGAATCCACTACAACATCGGTTGGCGAAACGAACGTTACGACCAGCGACAACGCTCCCATCATCACACCAATTAAGGGTGGATTTCATGTGGAGTGGTCAACTTTAACGGATGTTGGTGGTGTTCGTTTGTTAGGACCTTTGGTTGGCAAGGTTGAACTCATGTTCGATATTCATCTGGATGACATTGATAAAAAAATTGAACCGGCTCAAAATCCTGATGTGTTAATTCCATTGGCTGACTATTGGATTGTACGTGGAAAACCGGAACGCGCAATTCCGCTCTATCGTTTGGGACTGACCAAAGAACCCGACAATATGGTTTTTCAAAATAATTTAGCGATGTTACTTTCAACGGTTGAAGGAAATCATGCGGAAGGCTTAAAAGTAGTTGATGAGGCTTTGGCAAACCGCCGCGATAATGTTACGTTGTTGGACACAAAAGGAATGATTTTGATGAATGATGGACGATCAAACGAGGCGGTTCCAATTTTGGAACGTGCGGTTGAACTTTCCTGCCAACACCCAATTTATTGTATGCATCTCGCGAAAGCGTTGGATATGTCTGGACGTGAAACTGCGGCACGGAATTGGTTCGACAAAAGCAGACCGCTCTTAGAATCGGTACCAGGAAAACTTACAAGAGAGAACAAAGATATGTTTGATGATCTTCGGATGAAGTATCCGCCCGATGCAAACTCTGTACTAAATCCATAATTAAATAATTATGGTCGTCGTTACACGTGTTTACTCGTATTTACTATCAATTATAATCTCGTTTTTTGTAATTATTTCGTGTCATTTCAGGATCATTGTATGTCTTCTCAATCGTCATCCCACCCGTCCCCTTTGACACAACCGCTTGATCAAAGAACTTTTGACAAGTTTAAGAAAAAATATCAACACGATGCTTTTTGTAAATACAAATTGTGCAATCTCCGAAAAGCACGAAAGTTTTTGAAACATGTTCTCAAACCGGAAGTGTTGAAATTGGTTGACTTGAGCAAACTGCGAATTGATCCGGAAACTTATGTCGATGAAGAATTGAAACGATTGTACGCTGATGTGTTGTATCGGATTCCGCTTAAAAACAGTGACGAAACGCTTGTGGTTTTCATTCTCATTGAATTGAAAACTCAAAACGATCAATGGACGATTTTTCAAATCGTGAAATATGTTGTTCGCATTTGGGATCGCGAATTTCAGGCGGTGGAATCGGCAGTGAAAGCTCCCAATGCCAATGACGAAGCCAAACGACGTTTCGACAATTTTTTGCTTCCGATGGTCATTCCCATTATTTTTCATTATGGAGAACATCCATTTACTTCGCCGACGGAGTTGATCGAGTTAATTCAGAGATTGCCGGAAATGGACGAGTTTGCGTT
>JAIRTV010000398.1 GCA_031254675.1 Planctomycetaceae bacterium
ATGTTGTCTTATTATGTTGTGTTGCATCTTCGTCAAGCGTGGGCATCACACCTTTATTGCGATGACAACCTTGACGAAACAAGAGAAAACCGCGATCCTGTAATAACCGCAAAACCAACAAAAAAAGTTGCCGCTAAAAAAGCGAGAAACAAAAAAATCAAAGTCAAAACAGAATCGAGTGCCAACGAAGAAAATAACAATGAATATGAACAAGTACAAAGTTTTCAAACATTGCTGAACAATCTGGCAACCATTTGTAAAAATAACTGCCAAATAGAAAACGAAAATAAACTCACCTTCAACACTCCAACAACTCCATTTCAAGAAATTTTACTGAAACAAGTTAAATCAATAAACCACCTCGCCAATTCCTAAACTAGCCATTTGTAGGCAGATTCTAAAATTCCAAATTGACTCAATTTGAAACACTATAAGGACTTAACAAAATTTAACGCCGGAACTTCGGTTTAACTATGAGATGGGCGACCTTTCGGCGAAAGGTCGCGTTGTCGTTGGGCAACTTACGCGGAGATGCGGATACTTTCTTGCGTGATTTCTGTAATTGTTCCAGCGATTGATGCGTGAATATCTGCACCAAGAGCTGGTTTGCCATTGGTTAGGGGGCGTTCGGCAATAAGTTGTCCGACGTGAACAATATTACCGGTTTGCACAACAGGAACGCATGGAGCTCCAATATGTTGGCGAAGCGGAAGAACAACATTCCGCACATCTAATTGCCGATCATCAAGCGGTGCTTTGTTCGGATAACCGGCAAGACCGATTTTTTGAATTAACCGTGTTGTTGGAGTTTTCCGGTTGATCATTTGTTGGTTTGCTCTTTCTGGTCGAAACGGCGGATTTTCCCAACGTTGTTTATTTTCCAGCAACCTACGTTTGTTTTCGGCACAAACATTTTTTGGGTCTAATCCTTCGGGGCAGGAGCAATAAGAGCAGAGGTTGCACTCACAACAAAACACCGTACCGGGGACATCCGAACGCGCCGAAAGATTGAACCCAAGACTTCGCATGGCTCGATGCGGTTCGATGGGATGCCCAAGCAGATTTCGTGGGCAGAGTTCCGTACAAAAAGAACATTGATCGCAAGCTGTTCGCCCAACTCGCACGGTTTTTTTCCAATCCCACCGTTTACGCTGAACAACAAAATGATCTTGCGGTAAAACGATAATTCCTCCGGTTGTTTTTGTCACGGGTTTCGACAGATCGGTTTCGATATAACCCATCATGGCTCCGCCAACAACAAACGCCGGATCGGCAATTGTTACACCGCCGACTGCGTTGACACATTCCCGCAAGGATGTTCCGAGCGGAACGCAAAGTGTACCGGAATGTTCAACCGAACCGGCAACAGAAACAAATTTTTTCGTTACCGGGTTCGGTGCAACAGCGACATTGTACGCGGTTTCCACATTCATCACCACAACACCAACCGCCAACGGAATTCCGCCCGGAGGAATAACTCTGCCAAGAGATTCGTAAACCAAAATAAATTCGTCACCGGACGGATACGCATCGTCAAGCAACACTATTTCCATACCGGAAACCAATTTCGGGCGAAGCGTCTCAATCACAGGAACGTATTTTTTTTTAATTCCAACAACTCCGCGGGTTGCGCCGACCAATTGCATTGCTCGCGCGAGACCTTCGACAAATATTTCTGTTCGATGGAGAATTAATTCTTTGTCTTTGTGTAGCAATGGTTCACATTCGGCGGCGTTAATAACAACCGTGTCTGCTTTACCGGACAATTTTATATGGGTAGGAAATCCTGCTCCGCCCGCCCCAACAACTCCCGCCAATGCAATTTGTTCTACAGTAATCATGTTTTATTTGTCTCTAATCTCTGTGTGGTGTCAACACTATTGTTGAACGATTTGATACGATCCTCAAGATAGGACAGAATCTTATCGGTTTTATCGGATAGGCAAAAAATATTGTTTAAAATTCGCTCCAATTTACGAATTTTCTCCCACGTTCACCGAATTGTTTACCAAGAATTTACCGAGCGTTTGCCGAGCGTTTACAATTTGGTTGTTAAAATAAGCGAAATGAGTGAAATTTTTAGGTTTATTATTATTCCGGTAAGTTGGAACAGACGGAATTTCTTAATTATTTCATCAAAATCGCCGAAAAAGGGATTATTGATTTTTCGGTTCTTCAACCATAAATGATGACACACCAATAAGTCGTGAATTAGAAAGAAGAGTATAAAAGAGAATTTAGGAGTATTGTGTGAACGTGAATCAACTTACGAAACAGAGAAAAACAACACAACAAATGATGATCATTATTGCTCTTTTGTTGTCGTTCTTTTGGCATGGATTTTTACCTATTTTGTCGAATTGGGCGTTTTCACAAGAAACAACACCGTCTGGATTGTCCCAAGTATCCCCAATATCTCCAACATCATCTCCAGCATCGCAATTATCGCCGTCCACCAATTTTCCAAAACTTGCGGTCAATACGCCCGTTTCCGTCAAATTAACACCGGTAACATCAGGAACTCTGGAACCACCCGGAACAGCATCAACTAATATTTCTTTCTCGGAAACAGCAAAATGTGAATTTTATCCACTCCATTTTGCCGAAAATCTTCGCGCAATTGCTCAATTACGCCATCCCGACATGTCGGAACTTTCCCAATGGGCAGAGAGAACATTAGCCCATTTGGAAGCGTTGATCTTTTACGTGAACCAAAACAATCCGGTACAAGCCTGGTCTCATTTGAAACAATTGGAAAAATTCATCGTTGAACTGGGAACACTTCGCACGAATCTTAAAACCCAAAATTTATCGACAAACGCTTTGCCAACCGAATTATCGCCGGAACTACCGCAAACGGACACACAAGAAGTGATTCCGACGGATGTGGCACTGGAAGAACTTTTGTTGGCGTTGGAGCGGCGAGTCATTCTCTGGGGAGCGGCTCTTCAAGCCGAAACAACTTCGGCGTTTCCTATTTCACAGTATTTCGGAAAAAAAAGCGTCGATGTTCAACGTCTAAAAGAACGAACTCTCGCCGTCGAAAATTATTTTCTCGGCAAAACGGCATCGCTTGCGAATAACGTTAATAACAAGGAAACGATTGGATTACTTTGGTGTGATTATCTTGATGTTCGATCTTTTCTTGCGGATTTGGATGCGTGTCAAAAGATGTTTTACCAACCCAATCGTCGAGGTTCAACACTCGTTTCAACGATTCCGGTTCCGATGCTGGTCTCGTTTTGTGATCGTGCCAATGTTGTTCTGCTTCGGCTGAATGACCAGGAACTCACCGAACATCAACGACGTTATCTGAATGTTCCGGTGGTTGCGTTGTGGCGGGAAGAGTTGGCAAACTGGTCGGCGGATACGGTCACTCCGATGATGTTGATTCGCGGCATGGAACGGTTCGAGGAAACCGGCGGCATGAGTGATATGGAAACTCTTTTCCGTCTGGCAACTCGGCTCTCGTTTTCGCGAACCCCCGCTTTTCGACAACTCGGTTTATTAACCAGCGAATTGTACGGTGGAGCAAATGTTAAGGTTTATATTTCAAAAGTGCTGATCAATCATCTGCTTCCGCCTTCCCAACCGGAAATAGCAACATTCCGCGATGTGATTCAACAGCAACCGGTTTTCGGGCGGCGACGAACTGATACGGATATTGAAATGAGTTTTGTTCCGGCGGCGGATCGTCTGCTTCTTTCGCTGGATGTGTCGGGAACAGTTAAAACCACCTCGCGAGCAAACGCCGCCATCACCACACTTTTCACCGGCGGACAAGCCGAATACGAAGCACAAAAATTGATTGAATTGACCGAAGAAGGTTTTATGCTGGCTCCGTGTCATGTTCAAGTTCGAAAGAATCGCTTGGAATTATTAAATTTCCAAACCGATTTTGATCGGATTCCCTTACTTTCCGGTTTGGTTCGCAGTGCGGTTCGAAATCAATACGAATCACGACAACCCGACGCCCAATCAGAAACCCAACAGAAAATCGCCCGACAAGTCCGGGAACGTGTTAATCGTGAAGCCGATGACCGGTTCAAAACATTTAACGAAAAATATCATGGGTTGGTCGAAGAATTGTCAAACAGTTTCGATTTATTCCTCGAAAAAAAAGATGCCAGAACAGAAACGGATTGGCTTTTAACTTCGTGGGCGATTCGCAGTCAGGATTTTTTGAGCGGCAACACTCCCGCACCGGAAACTCCCGCCGGATCCTTTGCCGATTTGAAAGTTCATGAATCAGTCATCAACATGTTGGTCGGCAAACTGAATTTCGACGGCAAAACCGCTACAGTTGGCGAAATTCGTCGTGATGTTGCCGAAAAATTCAATCGTCCGCAATTCGCCGAACCCGGGGAACATGACAATGTTCAGATTGCGTTTGCGAAGTACAATCCAATTATTGTGCGTTTTGTTGATGGACGGATTGAAATTTCAATTGCGTTGGATTCGCTCAAAATTCAACGACAAACGTATCGTCATTTCAAAGTGATTGTTCGTTACCGACCAATCGTGACCAATGACGGTGAACTCGTTTTGAAGCGTGATCCGGTAATCAATCTTATTAACGTTTCGCGTGGTCAACTTGTGTTGCGAGCTGCATTCACAACAATTTTTCCACCTAATCGACCATTTTCGTTGAATCCGCCATTTCTCAAAAACGATCCGCGTTTTTCTAGTTTGACAACCGGTCATTGTCGTCTTGAAAAAGGTTGGTTTGCAGTTGCCTTAATTGCCGACGACACCGAATCTCTCTCAAACAAATCAAACACAGTTGTTCAATAAAAATGCGCAAATGGTTTATTTGCATGGGAAAATAGTTTATTTGCCGTGGCAAATGGTTCATTTGCAGGTGCAAATGGTTCTTTTCAGGTGGGCGACCTTTCGCCGAAGGATTTTCATCCGCGGTCGCGTCGGCGATAGCCGACTAACAGAAGTTCGGATGAAGAGAACGGAAGTTCCGTGGAAGGGAACGGAAGTTCCGTGGAAAGGAACGGAAGTTCTGTGGAAGGGAACGGAAGTTCCGTGGAAAGGAACGGAAGTTCGGATGAAGGGAAC